>NZ_JAMYJY010000003.1:0-89777 GCF_024136985.1 Haloferax sp. AB510 | reverse complement strand
CCGCGTTGCGGAAGGTGGTGTCGAAGCCGTACAGTCGCTCCTCGTCGCCGCGGCGGGCCTCGACCGCGCGGGCGGTGTTCCGACAGCTCTCGACGACCCGGAGGAGCAGTTCGTCCACCGCGCCCGGTGCGTCGCGAGCGAGCGATAGCTCTTCGAGGAGCAATCGCGCAAGCCGGAGGTAGTCGAGGCCGAGGACCCGACCGTCCGGAAGGACGGAGACGCCGGGCCCGCCGAACAGGTGTCGGTCCCCGGCGGAATAGTACGAAAGCGGCACGAACACCTCGATACTCTGCTCCGGAAGGGAGAGTCGAAATCCCTGCCCACAGTCCGTTTCAAGCGGTGTCTCGGCCGCGTCGACGACCTCGTGACCGCCGATTTCGTGGAGGTAGCAGTTGAGGAAACTGTGCAACGTCGCTGACGCGGCGCGGTCGTCCGGGGCCGCGTCGGCCGCCGGTGTCCGTCCGGTATCTCGGCTGGTTGCCATGGTTTTAGGCTAGCCTAAAAATATATAAGAATTCTGGCGGAACGTGCCGCTCGACGGTGGAGCGAAACGGGAAAAGCGGGGCCGCGAAGCGGGACCGAACTACAGGTTGCCGTTGACGATGTCGCTGACGCGCTGGGCGTCGAACAGGCGCTCGTCGGCGTCGTACAGGGTCTGTGCGAGGCGGTCCGTCACGACAAGGTTCGTGATGGGGCCCTGGTAGAGCGCGCCGGCGCGGTAGACGTCGTCGTTCTGGACGGCGGTGAGTTCGCTCGCCACTTCGTGGTTCTCCATGAACGAGATGACCGTGTTCTGGAACTCCTCGCGGCTTTTGGCTTCCTGTCCGCGCAGGAGGAGCACTTCGGGATCGACCTCGAGGAGCGTCTCGAAGTCGACCGCGCCGCGGTTGCTGTAGAAGTCCTTCACGTCGGTTGTCGCGAGCGCGTCGTTGACCTTCAGGTCGTTGAGGTGCTTGAAGCTCGTCCCCTCGTCGATGATGTAGGGGTAGAACTCCTCGGGCTCGTCGCCGCCGCCCCAGACGACGGCGGCCGAGGGCCGTTCGCCCTGCACGGGGACGACCGGCGCGAGGTTCGCCTGGAACTCCTCGTGGACCTGTTCGAACGCCTCGAAGCGGTCCTCGCGCTGGAACACCTGTGCGAGCTTCTCGAACGCCTCGTAGAGGCTGTAGTAGCGGTAGTCCTCGTGCCACGCGTAGCCGCGCGAAAAGATGCTGTTACCGAAGAACGGGCCGACCTGCGTGCTGATCTCCTCGATATCGTCCTCGCTCCACTGGCCGCGGTTCAGGAGGAAGTTCGGGTCGGCGACGTGCACGTCCACGTTCATGTCGTAGAACTGCTCTTTGCCGACGCCGCTGTCGCCCCACAGCTGACGGATGGACGACTTGTCGACGCTCACGTCAGGAATCTCGTCGTAGTACTGCGTGTGGTACCGGCCGGGGAGCCAGACGCCCATCGGCGCGTCGAGGCCGAGCGCGATGCCCATGTCGGCCCAACTGCCGTTGTTCGCGATCCACGTCTCCGGGACCGAGTCGAACGTGACCTCGCCGACCGGCTCTATCGACACCGAGTAGGACTCCGACGCCTCGGTCGTCGTCTCGGTTTCCGTCTCTGCCGCCGTCTCGGTCGCCGTCGCCGTGGTCGTCTCGGCCTCGGACTCTGTCGTCGTCTCCGACCCGCCGCTGCCGGTACAACCCGCGAGCAGCCCGCCCGCGACGACCGCGCCGCCGTACTGCAGGTACTCACGCCGCGTCGATTCTCGACCGCTGTGTCCGTCGTTTGCCATGTCTTTTAGGCTTACCTAAATAGTTAAAACGTCTTCGAAATTTAGGCGAGCCTAACTACCGCCGTGCGAGGTGGCTCAGTCGGTCACCTCGACGGGCGCTCTGACGGCGAGGACCGAGAGGTCCGAGTACGGCGTCGAGTCGGGGCCGCTCCCGCCGGCCGAGTCGCGCAGGTCACCGAGCGTCGTTCGGGTGATTCGCTCGTCGTCGTGGGTCAGGTGTTCGAGCACGAGGGCGTCCAGCGACTCGTCCGCACCCGAGTCGAGGAGGAACTCGGCGATGTCGCCCGGCATCCAGTCGAACGGTCGCGGTAGGACGAGCAGGTGGCGCTCGCCGACCGCCTCGGCCAGTCGGTCGAGGTCGGCGTCGAGCGACCCGCTTTTGTGGAGCGTGACGAACCGCGTGTCCTCCATTGGCGTCCGGGCGCGACTCGCGGCTATCTGGAGCGACGAGATGCCCGGAATCACTCGTACCGGTCGCTCGACGGCCCGCTGGACCTTCCCGAGGAACTGGTAGCCCGAGTGGTTCGGGTCGCCCATGAGGACCGCCGTCCCACGCTCGCCGGCCGCGACGCGCCGGCCGAACTCGGCCAGCGCGTCAGCCTCGTCGGCGTAGCCGCAGGTGAACAGGTCGGCGTCGGTCTCGTCGGCCACGAAGTCGACGACCGTCTCGAAGCCGACGACTACGTCGGCCTCCCGAATCGCCCGCCGCCCGCGAGGTGTCAGGTACTCCGGGTTGCCGGGGCCGACGCCAACTGCGTAGACCGGTGCGTCGGTGGCCTCGGTACCGTCGGCGGCCCCAGTGCCCCCGTCGATTCCGTCGATGCTCGGTTCGGGCGCGGCCGCGGCGAACGTCGCCGGGTCCGGCCCCGAATCGAGGTCGTACGGGTCGTCCTCACTCATGGTCCGCGAGGTCCTCGTCGCCGTTGCGAACGTCGCTCGCGACGTGAATCAACTCGTTCGTGAGCGCGGCCGCGAGACCGCTCCCACCCCGCTTTCCGACGTTCGTCACCGCGGGCACGTCGTACTCGTCGGCGATTTCACGGACGCGTTTTCGGCTCTCTTCTGCCTTGACGAAGCCGACGGGCGTCGCGACGACGGCGGCCGGTCGGGTCCCGTTTTCGATGCAGTCGCAGAGCGCTAACGCGGCGGTCGGCGCGTTGCCGACGACCGCGATTGCGCCGTCGTAGACGCCCTCCTTGTCGAGTTCGAGCACCGCGGCCGCGGTCCGGGTCATGCCCGTTTCGGCGGCGAGTTCGGCGCCGTTGCCGATTGCCTTCCGCACCGGGCAGTCGTGACCGCGGCCGGTGATGCCGGCTTTCGCCATCGTGATGTCGGTCACGATGGGTCGTTCGTCGAGGACGGCTCTCGCGCCCGCGACGACCGGGTCGTTCTGACAGCGAAGGAGGTGCTGGAACTCGATATCGCCGGTCGAGTGGACCGCCTTCTGTCGGAGTCGGTCGTTCAGCGTCTCGTCGGGGACGAACGTCCGGACGATGTCCATGCTCGTCTCCGCGATGTCCATCGCGTCCCGGGTCGTCGCGCCGAGGTCGGCGTAGGCGTCTCGTTCAGTCATCGGATTGGGTCTGCGTCATCGCGTTCGTCGTGTTCGCTTCGAGGTCGCCTTCGACGGAGAGGTTGATGTCCTGCAGTCGCTCTCGCACGTCGCCGTCGGCGTCCCACAGGTCGCGGTCGATGGCTTCGAGGAACGTTGCGGTGATGCTTTCGAGCGCCCACGGGTTCACGTCGCGCAGCCACTCCTGTCGGTCCTCGTCGAAGGCGTAGGCGTCGGCGAGACGCTCCCAGAGCGTGTCGCTGACGACGCCCGTGGTCGCGTCCCAGCCGAGCGCGACATCGACCGTGGTCGAGAGGTCGCCCGCGCCCTTGTAGCCGTGTTCCTCCATGCTGTCGAGCCAGTCGGGGTTGAGGACGCGTGCTCGCATCGCCTTGCGGACCTTCTCCTCGTTCGTGTAGACGTTGACGTTGTCTGGGTCGCTGGAGTCGCCGACGTACGAGGCCGGGTCGCTCCCCGAAATCTCGCCGACGGCGGAGACGAACCCGCCGTGGAAGGCGTACCAGTCGGAGGAGTCGAACTCGTCCTGTTCGGCGGTGTCCTCGATTTTTACCGTGGCTTCGACCCCGCTCAAGCGGCGCTCGAAGGCGTCATGAGCTTCGGTCACCCGGCCGCGACTCCCGAGGGCGTAGCCGCCCCACTGGACGAACACGTCGGCGAGGTCGCTTCGGTCGTCCCACTCGCCCTCGTCGACGGCCTTGTTCGTCCCCGCGCCGTAGCCGCCGGGCGTCGTCGTGAACACGCGGTGTTTGGCCAGTTTCTCCGCCTCGTCGGCATCGACGCCTTCCGATTCGAACTCGGCGGCGTCCTCCTCGACGTGCTTTTTCACGTAGTTCAGCTCGTGGGGTTCGTCGAGTTCGACCACCGCGTCGACGGCGTCGTTGACGACGCTCGCGGCCTGCGGGAACGCGTCGCGGAACAGCCCCGAGACGCGGGTTGTCACGTCGATTCGGGGGCGGTCGAGTTCCTCTAGTGGAATCGGCTCCACGTCGTCGACGCGGCCCGCGTCGGTCCACACCGGTTCGACGCCCATGAACGCGAGCACCTGCGCGATGGTCTCGCCGCGGGTCCGGACCGTCGGCGTCCCCCACGCGACGACCCCGAACTCCTCGGGGTACTCACCGTGGTCGTCGTAGTGGCGCTCGAGGACGCCCTCGGCGACGCGCTCGCCGACGCTCCACGCCGGCTTGGCCGGGACTTTCCGCGGGTCGAGCGTGTAGAAGTTCCGCCCGGTCGGAAGCAGGTCCACCCCGCCGCGGGTCGGCGCGCCGGAGCCACCGGGGCGGACGTACTCGCCGTCGAGGGCGTCGGCGGTCTGCGGAATCTCGGCTTCCGCGGCCGCGACCCGCGGGGCTGCCTCGTCGCAGATGAACGCGAGCACTTCACGGAGGTCGTCGTGCGCGCCACGTTTCGCCCGCGCGTCGCCGAGTTGGTCGATATCGACGACGAGCAGGTTCATGTTCACCTCGTCGTCGGGGTCGGCGTCGACTTCCGACTCGGGCACGTCGAAGTCGCGTTCGGCGAGGGCCGACACCAGTTCGACGCACTGGTCGTAGACGCGGTCTGCGGCCTCCGAGAGGTACATCCCGAGGTCGTCGTCGTACGTCCCCGGCTCGTCTCGCATCCGGTCGTAGTCGACGCCCATGACGCCCGCGACGCTCTCGCGGAGGCTCGGCGTGTCGGCGTTCGGGAGGCGGGTGAGCGCGACGAGGTACTCCACGAGTCGGTCGCGCTCGGGCGGTTCGCCCATCGTGTGGAGGCCCATCCGAATCTGCGTCGTCTTCACGTCGGTCAGGTACTCGTGGACGCGCTCGACGAGTTCGTCGAACTCGACGGCTTCGGTGCCGCCATCGGCATCCGCGTCACCGGTTGCGTCGCCGATTGCGTCGGTGTCTTCGAATCCGAGTTCGACCGCGAGGTCGAGGTCGTCGATTGCGTCAACGAGGAGTTCGCGGAGCTGGTCGCCGCGTTCGGGACGGGCCTCGTCCATGCCCGCCTCGCGGTATTCGCGGGCGAGTTCTTCGAGGTCCGCGAGGTCGTCGTACGTCCCCGCGGTGCGCATGACCGGCGTGAGGTAGTCCACGATGGCCGCGTACGACCGGCGCTTGGCCTGCGTCCCCTCGCCGGGGTTGTTGATGATGTACGGGTAGACGTTCGGGAGGTCAGAGACTAGTTGGTCCGGCGCGCTCTCGCCGTTCAGGCCGACGGTCTTGCCGGGGAGCCATTCGAGGCTGCCGTGGGTGCCGAGGTGGACCACGGCGTCGGCTTCGAACGCCTCGCGGAGCCACGCGTAGAACGCCACGTAGTCGTGCGGCGGCTGGAGGTCCGAGTCGTGGTACACCTTCGAGGGGTCCATCCCGAACCCGCGCGGGGGCTGGACGGTCACGAGGACGTTCTCGAACTCGACGCCCGGAATCGCAAAGGGTCGCTCGGGCGGGTCGCCCCACTCCTCGACGATGTTGTCGCGGAAGCGGTCGTCGGCGTCGGCGAACCAGTCGGCGTACTGGTCGGGAGACACCACGTCGACGCTCAGGTCCCGCACGTCCTCGGGGGCGACCCAGCGGTCGTCGAGGGTCAACTGCGAGGTGAGGTCGTCGATGAGCGCCTGTCCGTCCGCGGGGAGGTCGCCGACGGCGTAGCCCCGACTCCGGAGTTCGGAGAGGAGGTTAACCGTGCTCTCTGGGCTGTCCATCCCGAAGGCCGTCCCGATGCCGTCGTCGCTCGGCGGGTAGTTATGGAGGACGACTGCGACGTTCTTCTCGTCGTTCGGCAGGTGGCGAAGCCGCGCCCAGTTGACCGCGAGCCGGGCGACGTGGTCCACGCGGTCATCGATTGGGAAGTGCTGTTTCGGCGCGCTTCCGACGCCGGCTTCGTCTTCCATCCGCTCTTTCCCGCTTATGGGATGGGTGATGACGTTGCCGTCGAACTCCGGGAGTGCGACCGACAGCGCGAGTTCGAAGCCCATCACGCCCGTGTCGCTCGATTCGTATCGGCTTCGAGAGCGCATGGTCGTGATTGCCTGCAACACGGGAACGCCGAGTTCGCTGAGGAACACGTCTTCTGCGTCCGCGCCCTCGTCGTCGGCGTCGCGGCCGCGCTCGCTCATCGACAGCGAGAACATGAAGGAGCTGACGACGGCGTCCACGACGGGGCCGTCGTCGTCCGAAAACCAGTTCCGCGCGACCCATTCGGCGTTCTCCTGTCCCTCCTCGTCGGTCGCGGGGTTGCAGAACGCCGGCAGGACGTTCGCGCCGACCGATTCCAGTCGCTCCACGAGCGCGTCCACGTACCGGGTGTTCGCGTGCGTCCAGTGGGACTCGTAGAACCAGACGCCGATGGTCGGCTTGTCGGGGTCGTGCGTATCGAGCAGTTCGTCGTACTCGACGCCGGGGTAGTCGGGGTGGTAGACGCCCTCTGTCGGGAGTTCGACCGGGTCGTCGACCTCGGTCTCGACGCCGGCGTACTCGGCGGCGAGGAACCGACAGAGGTTCTCGACGTTCACCGCGCCGCCGCGGTCGAGGTACTCGCAGACGCGCTCGCGATCCGCGGCGGCGACGGTCGTGTCCCGGCGCGCGAAGGCGTCGCCGGTGGCCTTGACGACGAGCGGCACGCCCGCCGCTTCGAGTCGTTCGACCGCGTGGTCGTAGCCAGGCATGCTGTCTTCGGCCCCGTGGAGCCAGAAAACGGCCGCCGTCGCCGACTCCAACTCGTCGACGAAGGCGTCCGCGTCGGTCACGTCGTCCAAGTCGCTCGCGGAGCGGACGACGAGGTCGATTCCGTCGAGTCGGCGCGCGGCCCGCTGGACCGCGCCCAACTCGTTTTCGGTCGCTGTGTACAGTCCGATTGTCGGTGTCATTGATAAAGTGTTATTGTCTTACTGCAAGTACGATTTCGTATTCGATGACGACTCAGATGCTGCCGTTTTCGGCTATCGTCGGGCAAGACGAACTGAAACGGGCGTTGTTGGCCGTCGGAGCCAACGACGACCTCGACGGACTCCTCGTTCGCGGCGAGAAGGGAACCGCGAAGTCGACCGCGGTCCGCGCCCTCGCCAATCTCCTGCCCGAACAGGAAGTCGTCGCTGGCTGTCCGTACGGCTGTCCGCCGGACCCGGACGACCCGGTCCGCCAGTGCGACTCGTGTCGCACCCGCGACGACCCCGCGGTCGAGCGCCGGTCGGTCCCGCTCGTGACGCTCCCGCTCGGCGCGACTCGCGACCGGGTCGCGGGCACGCTCTCGGTCGCCGACGCGCTCGACGGTGAGGCGTCGTTCGACCCCGGGCTCTTGGCCCGCGCGAACCGCGGCATCCTCTACGTGGACGAGGTGAACCTCCTCGACGACCACCTCGTCGACCTGCTTTTGGACGCGGCCGCGAGCGGCGTCAACCGCGTCGAGCGCGACGGGGTGAGCGTCGAACACCCCGCCGAGTTCACCCTCGTCGGGACGATGAACCCCGAGGAGGGCGACCTCCGCCCCCAACTCCGCGACCGCTTCGCCCTCCAGTCGACCGTCGTCGGGAGCCGCGACATCGACGACCGCGTGGAGATTATCGACCGGGCGCTGGCGGGTAGCGACGACCCGGAGACGGTCGACGACGCCCACCGCGAGGAGACCGCGGCGCTCGAAACCGTGCTTCGCGAGGCGACTGACCGCCTCGACTCGGTCGCGCTCCCGGTCGAGTTCAAGCGCGACATCGCCGAACTCTGCGTCGACGCCGGCGTCGAGGGCCACCGAGCCGACATCGCCATCGCCCGCGCGGCCCGCACTCTCGCGGCGCTCGACGGCCGGACGAAAGTCCTCGAAGGCGACGTGCGCGAGGCGGCCGCGCTCGCGCTCCCCCACCGACTGCAGAGTCGCCCGTTCGACGACGACCCGGACGTTGACGACGTGCTCGACGACCACTTCGACGAGGAGGCGGACCGGGACGACGACGGCGATAGTCACGGAGGAGAGGGGGGAAGTGGCGAGGAGCGGGGTGAAGGCGAAGGCGAGAGCTCCGACGAGGACGACGACGCCGCGCGAGAGGCTCCCGACGCCGATACTGGGGATGACGACGCCGGCGGCGACGACCGAGGTGGAGAAGTCGGCGGAGCCGACGAGAGCGGAACCGAAGACGGTGGTTCGGAAGACAGCACCCCCGAAGATGGCGATACCGACGATTCGGATGCCCCCGACGACTCCGGAGGCGACGACCCCGACGAAGCAACGCCGCTTCTCCCCGGACAGAGCCGGGCGGCCATCGGCGACGCCGAGCGACCGCCGGTCGAGGACTCGTCCCTTGACGCCGAGACGCCCGGTGACGGGAGCCGTGCCGCAGTTCGGGAGTCGCGGCAGGGACGAGGCTCGCGGGTGCGGACCGAACCGGCGACCGAGACCGACGACATCGACGTTCCCGCCTCGGTCCGGGCCGCGGCCTCGGCCGGGCGCTCCCACGTCACCCGGTCGGACCTTAGAACCGCAGTCGCCCGCGGATCGGCCGAGACGCTCGTCGTGTTCGTCGTGGACGCGAGCGCGTCGATGCGCGCCGCCATGCGGCGGGCAAAGGGAACCGTGCTGTCGCTCCTCGAAGACGCCTACGAACAGCGCGACGAGGTCGCCTTCGTCGCGGTCGCGGGCGACGACGCCGAGGTGTTGCTCCCGCCGACCGACAGCGTGACGCTGGCGGCGCGGCACCTGAAGGAACTCCCGACGGGCGACAGGACGCCGCTTCCCTCGGGACTTGACGCCGCCAGTCGGGTCATCGACCGCTCGGATGCCGACGCCGCGCTCGTCGTCGTCGTGACCGACGGCCGGGCCAACGTCGCGGACGGCAGCCCGACCGGACAGACTCGGTCGGCGGCGCGGAATCTCGCCACCACAGACACCTCGGTCGTCGTCGTCGACGCCGGCGACGACGGTATCGGCGTGACCGACATCCTCGTCTCCGAGACGGGCGCGCGGCGCATCCCGCTGTCCGACCTGTCGGCCGAGCGTGTCGCCGAAGCCGCGCGCTCCGTGGACGGGCAGTAGTCGGGGGTCGGTCGTCTCTTTTCGCATGGTGTGCTCCTATCGAATCGGTCGCGTGTGGAGTCGGTACGCCCCGCGAGTGACGCCCTCGTCGTGGTACTCGACTGGTTCTTCGACCACCGTGAGGATGCCTCCACCCGCGGCGATGGCGGTCGGGATGCCGGGGAGTCCCATCGTTTCGACGTGCCCCGCGTCGGGGGCGAAAACGTGGACGCCGTGGCGCTCGGCCTCTCGGTCCCGGAAGTGCTGGGCGGACGGCACGAACACCCGCGAGTCGGTAGTGACGGCCGCCCGTGCGAATCCGCCGGTGTCGCGGGTCCACAGGCGGTCACCCCCGTCGACCGAGACGCCGACCGCGGTGTGTTCGTCGGGATGTCGCGCGTCCGGGTCGCGGGTCGACTCGGCGAACGTGTTCCCCGTGACGAAGACGGCGGTCCCGTCGGCGACGCAGACGTGGTTCGGATAGGCGTAGACGGTCTCGTCGCCGACGCGGCGCTCGGTCGCGAGGTCGAGTTGCCACCGCGTCTCCCCGTCGAAATCGAGGAGATAGCCGCGTTTGTCGCCGTGGCTGGCGACGGCCAGCGCGTCGTCCGCGAAGGCCACGTCGCCGACGCGTCGGTCCCCGTCGGTGTCGGGGTCCCACGACGCGACCCGCGCTCCGGAGTGAGCGTCGAGGAGAACGAGGCCGTCCTGTTCGGGATTCGGACAGCGGTTGTACGCGACGGCGACGCGGTCCCCGTCGGCAGCGACCGCGATGGGCGACGCGTGGACGCGTCTGCGCCACGCGAGTCGGCCATCCCGGTCGAACCCGAGGACGACGCTCCGCCAGACCCGGTCCTCGCCGTCCCGCTCGTAGCGCCGGGCGGCGACGACCACTCTGTCGCCCGTCACCGCGAGGTCGACGACGTACGGCCGGAAGAACAGCGAGTCCTTCGTTGCCGTGCCCACGTCGTCGGCCGTCGCGTACGTCCAGCGGGCGACGCCTGTCTCGGCGTCGAGGACGCGAACCAGCCCGTCGCCGCCACGCTCACCGACGACGAGGAAGTCGTCGGTGGCGGTCATCGACACCACGGAGTGCTCGCCGCGCGCCTGCCAACGTTCGCCGGCGTGGGGTGCGGAATCGGCAGCAGCCTCCAGCGCGATGACGCGACTGTCCGCGGTCCCGACGAAGACGGCGTCGTCGGTCGCTTCGACCGCGGAGCGAGCCCAGTTGTGGCGGCTGCTCGCGGGCTCGACTTCCCCGAGATCGCGGCGGGCCGTGAGTGGGGACGGTGCCATCGGGAGTCAGTCCTCGACGGGGAAGGCGTCGTGGAGCGTGTGGTGCGCCTCCCCGAGGTCGTCGAGGAACGCATCGGCTCCCTCGCGGATGCGGCGCAGCGACCGCTCGGCGTCGCGGACGGCGACGAGTCGTCCCCGAAGGTAGCCCGATTGCGGGTCGTCGTCGTCTATTCGCGTCGCCTCCGCTTCGAGGTCGACGAGCGCGGCGTCGAGATGTCGCTGGGCCTCGTCGAGCGTGGTCGCGTTCGCGAGCGCCTGAATCGGGCCGGGGTCGGCGTCGCCGAGGTAGTCTTCGAGTTCGGCTTCGGCGTGTCGCTTCGCGTGTTCGTCGGTCGTTCCGGTGATGTTCAGGAGCGCCAGTCGGAGCGCTTCGAGTTCTGCACAGGCCATGATTAGAGTGATTGGTGGACGAGGTTCGAGACGATGCGGTCCCGTTCGAGATGGGACGAGACGATGCGGTCGGTGTCGTCGGGCGTCACGCCGCCGTACCAGACGCTGTCGGGGTAGACGGCGACGATTGGACCGTCGCCGCACTGGCCGAGACACGAACTCCGCGAGACGTGGACATCGCAGTCGTCGGCGTCGCGAACGCCCTGTCTAAGTTGTTCGAGGACGGTCGCCGCGCCGCTCGCGGCGCAGGTCTGGTTCGTGCACACCGCGACGTGTTTCTCGGGGGCGTCGTGGGCGTGCGGGTCGTCGTCCACGTCGCTTCGGTCGGCGTGTTCGGCCTGATGGACGAGCGAGCGGAGCATCGCGCGAGCGCCGCCCTCGTCGTCCTCGTAGCCGGCGAGTTCGACCTTGTACTTGCAGGTGTCGCAGGACATCTCGACGCTCCCCGAGCGCGCTTCTCGGTAGCGGTCGGCGAGCGTCTCGACCACCCGGTCGTCTGTGCCGAGCGGCCCCGACGCGCCGGCGTCGACGTAGGGGTACTCCTTGTCGAACGTCTCGGCTTTGTCCACGATTCGCCCCGTCAGCACGCCGTCGCCGAGCATGTACGGGAGGACGACGACCGCGTCCGGGCGGTCCTTGGCGACGGTGTGAAGCGTCTCCTCCAACCGGGGCGTGGTGACGCCGATGAACGCCGATTCGACGCGGGTGAACCCCCGACCCTCGTACAGCAGGCGCGCCAGTTTGTGCACGTCGCCGTTCGAGTCGGGGTCGCTCGACCCGCGGGCACAGAGCACGACCGCCACGTCGTCGTCCTCGCGGTCGACGCCGAGGTCGGACTCGACCGCCTGCACTCGCTCGTCTAACAGGTCCACGAGCGAGGGGTGGATGCCGAGGTGCGAGCCGAACCGGAACTCGGTGTCGTCGTGGGTCGCGCGGGCCCGCTGGACCGCAAGCGGCACGTCGTTTTTGACGTGGCTCGCGGCGAAAAGCGAGAGGGGGACGACGGTCATCGTCCGGCAGGTCGGTGCCATCGACTCGATTGCGTCGTCTATCGAGGGTTCGGCGAGTTCGATGTACGCCGCGTCAACCGGGATCGACAGCCGCGATTCCAACTTCGCGGCGAGCGTCCGAACCTGCTCGTTGGACTCCTCGCGGCGCGAGCCGTGGCCGACGAGGAGCACCGCGTCGTCGTCGAGCGCCGGGTCCGGTCGTTCGAGGCTCATGCGTTCTCGGCCTCTTCGAGGCTGCGGACGAGCTTTCGACGCCGCGTCGGTGCGAACAGGCTCGTCTCGTCGCTCCCCTCGTAAACCCACTCGCCGAAGCCGGCGGCCGCGTCGTCGTCGATGCCGAACCAGTAGCCGCCCGACGAAGTCTCCTGAATCGGGCCGGTCGGGGCGTCAACGGGGCAGGCGTCGAGCAGTCGGTCCACGGTGTCGAGGAGCGCCCGGTCGTCGTGGACGAACGAGATGCCGACCGTCCCCGACGAGGATTTGAAACAGACCGTCCCGCAGGATTCGAGGAGTCCCCGAAGGAGTTGTTTTCGCCGGGCTTCGAACACGTCGAAGCGGTAGCCGCCGTCGTCGTCGCCGACGGGGAGCCCGAACGCGGCGCTCGCGCTTCTGACCACGTCGCCTTCGACCATGACGTGGTACTCGTCTTTGACGCGGGTGACGGCGGTGTTGTGGGCGTACTCTCGCTCCGTCTCCCGGCGGTCGATTTCGCCGCCGCCGGCGATGACTGCGAGGCGGTTCGCACAGGTCTCGTCGTTCGTCAGCGCCGTGAACTGTCCCGGCTCGACCGTTCCGCCGCCGGCGACGTGGCCCCAGAGATAGGCCGTCTCGGGCGCGCTTTTCAGGAGGTCGTCCGCGGGGGCGACGCCGGAGTCCACGCTCGCGTCCGAGTCGGCGTCCGCGGCCGAGCCGTCGGCGTTCGCGTCGCTCACGCGTCCACCTCCCGGACCGAAATCGCACCTGGCGGACAGGCTCGCGCCGCGAGCGTCGCGTCGTCGTCGTCGGCTTCGGCATCACCTTCGAGGAGAGCGACGACGCGCTCGTCGTCTGCTCGACGCGCACGACGCCAGCCGCGTCGGGGTCGATTGTGGCGAGTCCGTCGTCGTCCTCGACGAACCGGCCGTCGCGGGCGAGACAGGCGAAGATGCCGTCGCAGGCGTCTCGGTCGATTTCGATTTCGAACATCTCAGTACTCGTACTTCTGCTCGTAGCCCCGTGGCGTCACCATCCGGTCGTCCCAGACGTACGTCTCCTCGTTGCCGACCAGCAGCGTCGTCGTCATGTCCACGAGGTCGGTCTCGCCGAGGTCAGGGAGTTCGCCGAGTTCGACGATTTCGACTTCCTCGTCGTCGCGGCCCGCGCCGTGGACGATACCGACAGGCGTGTCGGGCGCGCGGTGTTCGAGGAGAATCTCGCAGCACTTCTCGTAGTTCGACCGGCGCTTGCGGCTCCACGGGTTGTAGATAGCGATAGTGAAGCCCTCCTTGGCGGCCGCGTGGAGGCGCGATTCGATGGTCGGCATCGAGGTCAGGTGGTCCGAGAGGCTGATGGTCACGGTGTCGTTGACGAGCGGCGCGCCCAGTCGGGCCGCGCAGGACTGCGCCGCCGGGACGCCCGCGACCACGTCGAAGTCGACCATGCTCGCGGTCGCGCCCTTCGATTCGAGGATTTCGAGCGCGAGACCGGCCAGCGCGTACACGTTGGGGTCGCCGCTCCCGACGATTGCTACGTCGTTGCCGGCGAGCGTTCGGTCGACCGCCTCCTCGGTCCGGGAGACCTCGCCGCACATCGGCGTCGAGTAGATGTCCTCGGCGTCCTCGACGATGTCGTCGGGGAGGAGTTCGATGTAGGTCGTGTAGCCGACGATGTGATCGGCCTCGCGGAGCGTGTCTTTCGCCAGCGTAGTCATCTCGCTCGCGCGACCGGGACCGAGGCCGACGGCGACGAGTTGCCCCGGTTCGCTGTCGAAGTCCTCGACGGTCGCTTCGACCTTCTCCGCGGTCTGTTCTTTCTTCGACCCGCCCGAACTGCCGCCGCACTTCGAGGATGACTCGTCGTCGGACTTCGAGGACGACGCGCCACACTTCGATTCTGCGTCGGCCGAGTCGGTCGATTCCGCAGTCGCTCCGCCGCACTTCGATTCGGTTGTCGTGTCTGATTCGCTCATGGATTAGAAGTCGTCGACGTCGCGCCCGCCGCGGGGCGTGACGAGGTACGTTTCGTAGTCGTTGCTCCAGGGTTCGGTCTCGTGGGTGCCGATGAGAATCGAGGTCCCCATCCCGCCCACGTCGTCGTCGTGGGCCTTCGCGTCGCCGAGGGTCGTAATCGAGAACGTCTCGTCGTCCAGATTTCGCCCGGCATCGCCCCGACCGGCGTCGTTGAAGATGCCGACCGGCACGTCGTCGGCCCGCTCCTCGCGGACCACGTCGATGGCGCGTTCGTAGTTCCGCCAGCAGTTGTACAGGACGATGACGAAGCCGCTGATGGCGGCCGCGCGGAGTTTCTCCTCGATTTCGTCCCAGCCGCGCCACTTGTCGGACAGCGAGACCGTACAGAAGTCGTTCGACAGCGGCGCGCCCATCATGGCCGCGCCGCCGAGCGCCGCGGTGACGCCGGGGACGATTTCGATGGGCACGTCGGTCGCCGCGTCCGTCTCCGCCATCGTGAACACGAGGTCGGACTTCCCGTAGACGTTCGGGTCGCCGCCGGAGACGTGGACTACGTCCTCGCCGTTCCGGACGCGCTCGAACGCCTCGCGGGTCAGTTCGACCTGCTTTCCCATCGACGAGCGGACGACCTCCGGCCCCTCGTCGCTTTCTTCGGGTGGGAGGGTTCCGTCGTCTCGGAGGAACTCCTGATAGAGGTTCGAAGCGACCACGCAGTCCGAGGTCGAGACGAGTTCCTTCGCTCGCTTCGTCATGTGGTCGGGGAGGCCGGGACCGATGCCGACGACATAGAGGGTTCCGTAGTCGTCTGGGTCCTCGTCACGGTTGCGGTTGCGGTCGCTGGAGTCGGACGCCGGTTCGGTCGGCTCGTCGCCGTCACTCATCGTCCCACCGCCACGGTCACGGCGTCGTCGTAGCGCCGCTTTTCGACGACCAGTTCGTGGTCGCGGCCGCCGGCGATGGCGCTCGCCTCGGCGATACCGGGCCAGCCGATGAGTTCCTTCGACCGCGAGGGCGTCGGCCCCTCGAACTCGGTGAGGGTCTCCTTTTCGAAGTAGACGACGCCCGCGCCGATTTCCTCGGCGGCGTCGAGCATGCCGGATTCGTCCGCCTTTCGCGTGCCGGTGGCGACGAACTCCACGTCGTCCCAGTCGCGGTCGGCGTCGTCGAGCGCGCGCTCCCACGCCGTCAGGAACTGCGCTTTCTTCGCGCCGGAGACGCTGCCCGTCCCGAGGACGACGCCGTCGTCGCCGTTGCGCTTCAAGACGGTCACGTCGTCGCCGACGAGGACCGCCTTCGGGCCGTCGAGTCGGGCGACGGGACCGAGTTCGTCGTTAAGGACGGCGAGGTTCGTCGCCACGGTCGAATCGCCGTTGACGACGTGGGAGTCGAGCGCCTTCGCCTTGCTCTCGACGCCCTGCTTGCCCGCGGCCTCCGAGGCGGTCGTCATCGCCGGGACGGCCCCGAGTTTCGAGAGGTCGTGGGCGACCTGATTCGCGCCGTGGTGGCCGCCGGTGAGCGGTATCGCCCACGTCAGTTCCTCGTCGACGACGACGACCGCCGGGTCCTCCCACTTGTCGTCGAGGAGGCCGGCGGTCTTCCGCATGGCGATGCCGCTGGCCATGAGGCCGACAAAGCAATCGTACTCGCCCCAGTGCTCGGCGAACACGTCGCCGTGGTAGGTGAGGACGTCTATCCGGTCGTAGTCGTCCGCGAGGTCGCGCTTGATTTCCTTCGCCGTGTCGAGTTTTCGCTCGAAGCTGACGATGGCGATTTCGTCGGCCACCTCGCCGTCGCTGTCGGGAGTGCTACAGTGGCCGCTTCCGGAGTCGGTGTCGGAGTTAGAGTCTGCGTCGCTCATTGCGCATCACGCTCCTGCGGTTCGGAATCACCATCGGGTTCGTCGTTCGGTGCGTCGCCGCCGCGGGCCCAGTCGCCGTAGAGGAACGACCGCTCGTAGTCAGAGCCGTTCACCGCCTCGCCGATGATGACGAGCGCCGAGGCGCGGTAGCCCGCGTCTTCGACCCGCTCGCCGATGGTCTCGATGGTGCCCTCGATGACGTCTTCGTCCGGCCAGGAGGCGTGGTAGACGACCGCGACGGGCGTGTCGGGGTCGTGGCCCTCGTCCAGCAGCCGGTCCATCGTCTCGGCGACGGCGTGCGTGCCGAGGTAGATACAGACCGTGGTGTCGCCGAAGCCGACAAACTCGCCGATGTGGTCTTCCTCGGGCGAGAGTGTCCGGCCCTGCGGCCGAGTGAAGACGACGTGGTTCGAGATCTCGTTCAGCGTCAACTGGGTTCGGAGCGTCGCGCTCGCGGCGAACGCCGAGGTGACGCCGGGGACGAGGTAGCTCGGAACGCCCGCCTCGGCCAGCGCGTCCATCTGCTCTAAGGCGGCCCCGTAAATCGACGGGTCGCCGCTGTGGAGTCGGACGACGGTCCGACCCGACTCGTAAGCGTCCGCCATCAGCGGAATCAGCTCTTCGAGGTCCTTGCCGACGCTGTTGACCTGCTCCGCGTCGGCGCAGAACTCGTCTAAGAGTTCGCTGTTGACGAGCGACCCCGCGTGAACCACGAGGTCGGCGTCTTCGACGAGTTTTCTCCCGGCGACGGTGAGTAGGTCCGGGTCGCCCGGTCCCGCGCCGACGAAGGGAATTCCCTCGTCGTCGGTGACGCCGGTGTCGGCCTCGCCGTCGACGCTCACGCCGACCCCCCCGATTCGACGCCGTCGAACGCGGCGGTCGCCACGTCGCGCTCGACGCCCTCGCGCTCCGCGTACGCCAGCGTGTAGTAGTCGCGCTCCGCGAGTTCGTCGGGGTCGTCGGTGACGACCGTCTCGCCTTGCTCCATGAACAGGCGGCGGCCGAACCGAACGTCGTAGCCCGCCTCGGTCAGTTTCTCGTGGGTCGCCGGCGCGTCGGTGACCTTGAACAGCACCATTCGGTCGGGACCGGTCGGCGCGGCGCCGTTGGCGGCCTCGCGGAGCGCGAGCCCGGTTCCGGACTCGATTTCGACGCCGAGCGCGGTCGTGAATGCCGTCATCGCGCTCACGCCGGGGACGACTTCGAGGTCGACCTCGGGGTGGAACGCGTCGAGGGTGCGGCGGAGGTGTCCGAACGTCGAGTAGACGTTGGGGTCACCCAGCGTCACGAACGCCACGTCCTCGGACTCGGCGCGAGCGGCCACCTCGGCGGCGGCCTCCTTCCACGCGCGGCGAAGTTCGTCGGGGTCGCGCGTCATCGGGAAATCGAGGTCGCCGATACGCTCTTCGGGGACGTGGTTCAGCGCGACCGTCCGCGAGAGTCGGCCGGGCGAGTAGACTACCGCCGCAGATTCCAGCAGTCGCTTCCCCTTGACGGTCACGAGGTCGGCGTCGCCGGGGCCGAGGCCGATGCCGTAGACGGTCATAGCCCCTCCGCGTCGCGTCGACCGACGACGACGTACACCGGGTTGTTCGACCGGAAACTCGTCGCGCCGGCGAGTTCGTAGCCGTGGCTCACCTGCAACTGGACGACCTCCGAGAGCAGGTCGCGCTCGCGGAACGCCTCGATGGCGTCGCCGGCGGGTTCGACCCGCGAGACGTTCATCACAACACGGTCCACGCCGGTCTCGACGGCGTGGTCGAGGACGGACTCGAAGTTCCGACTCCCGCCGATGAACAACGCGTCGGCGTCAGCCGGGAGGCCGTCGGGAGCCTCCGCCTCGCGGAGCGTCACGTCGGCGTCGTACTCGTTCGCCGCGAGGTTCTTTCGCGTCACGTCCAGCCGCTTCGGTTTCCGTTCGACGGCGGTCACGCGCTCGACCCGCCGGGCCGCCTCGATGGTGACGGAGCCGGTACAGGAGCCGACGTCGACGAAATGGTCCGTCGGCCGCAAGCCGAGTTTGTCGAGCGTGACCGCTCTCACCTCCGGTTTCGTGGGTCCCGCCTTGGCGTCGTGCGGGAGCGTTACCTGTGACATTCGACTCGACAATCCGGGCGCGGTTTGAAAACAATTGTGCTTGGAGTACAGCAAATTAACTTTCATAAAACTGCCCCGATGAGTTATTAAATCTAAGTTGCTGAATTGCAATCTTGGTTGTCTTCGAAAGTTTTACAAGCAGACTTGGTTTTCATCAATCTGAGTTTACCATGGCTACGGCGAACACCGTCAACGGTCGAATCGAACGCGCTCGTACCGAGCTATCCCCCACGCAGATGGCTGCTGGAGCCCTCTTTATCGCCGCGCTGGGCTTTACGCTCCTGTTCGTGCAGGACCCGCTCGTCCACGACTCGCTGCACAACTTCCGCCACGCGGCCGGTATCGCCTGTCACTAACCATGTTCGCCCAGTACCTGACGCGGGGGGTGAAGGCGGGGTTGGTCGCCGGACTGGTGTTCGGCCTGTTCATGGCCGTCGTCGCCAACCCTCTCGTCGCCTACGCGGACGAACTGAACCACGCCACGGTTGAGGAGAGCGGTCACAGCCACGAGGCGGAGAGCGCCCACAGCCACGGGTCCGAAGGAACTCACAGCCACGAGTCCGAAGGAACTCACAGCCACGAGTCCGGTGACTCTCACGCCGGCGAAGGCGGCGGCCATCACGACACCGCGGTGTCGATGGCGGTCACGAAGGCCGTGAGCGTCGCGGCCGGCGGGCTGTGGGGCGTCGTGCTCGGCGGCGCGTTCTTCGGGGTCGCGTTCTTCTTCCTCGAACCGGCGATTCCGGGTCCCGACGCCGCGAAGAGCTACCTGATGGGCCTCGCGGGGTTCATCACCGTCTCGGGCGCGCCGTGGCTGGTCCTCCCGCCGGCCGCGCCGGGCGCGGAGCAGTCGCTTTCGGTGGCGACGCGGCTCCCGCTCTACGCCGGGATGATGCTCGCCGGCGCGCTCGCTTGCCTCTCGGCGGGTTACGCCTACACCCGCTTGCGCGAGTCGAGCGGCCTCCCTGCGGCCATCGTCGGCGCGGTCGTTCCGTTCAGTCTGCTCGCGGCCCTCGCCGTCGTCGCCCCCGAAAACGCGATTCACGGGGCGCTGTCGCCGACGCTTGAAACCGGACTCACCGGACTGTTCGCGTTCGGGCAGGTCCTCCTGTGGCTCGTCCTCGCGGCGGCGCACGCGTGGTTCCGGCTGTCGAGTGAGTCCGAGTCCGAATCGGCGATTCCGACCGCAGGCCGGGACTCGGCTCCTGCGGCCGACTGATGCGCGACCGAACCGACGAAATCCGCGAGCACGGCTTCACGGACCACGTGTTGGTCTGTACGAACAGCCGAGAGTCCGAGTACGCCGACTGCGCCGAGGCCGACGGCACCGCGGTGTACGACGCGGTGACCTCGTGGTTGCGCGACCGTGGCGTCTTCTGGTCGCGGGTTCAGGTCGCCGAAACGAGCTGTCTCGGCCTCTGTAGCGCCGATGGGGCCGCGGTCGCCATCCACCCGCGGAACCGGTGGTACTCGGACGTTCGCCCCGACGACGTGCCGTCGTTGTTGGCCGAGGTGTTCGGTCCAGACGCGTCGAACCTCGGCGTTCAGCCCACTCGCTGATCGCGGAGTGCGGGGTCGACGACCTCCAGCGACTGCTTCACCCTCCTTCCCATTCTCGGCTCGCCGTTATCCCTCGGCGAAACTGGGGTTGAACGCAGAACAATAATATCGGTGCACTCCTGATTACGGTTCATGGACGAGAAGGACCTTCGAATTCTCAAAGCCATCGGGACGCTCGAATCGGGGAGTCCCGACCGGATAACCGAGGAGACCGGCATCCCGAAGTCGACCGTTCACTACCGCCTCGAACGGCTCCAAGAACAGGGCATCATCAAGAACGACATCTTCGATATCGACTTCGAGAAGGCCGGGCTGAACCTCACGCTCATCACCGAAGTCTGGGCGGAGTACGGTTCGGAGTACCACAAGGAGGTCGGCGACAAACTCGGCGAGGTGCCCGGCGTCAATCAGGTGTACTTCACGCTCGGTGACACCGACTTCGTCCTGATTTCGCACCTCGCCTCGCGCGCGATGGTCGAGGACCTCATCTCCGAGTTCGAGGAGATAGACGAGATTTCGCGGACGAGTTCGACGTTCGTCATCACGACCATCAAAGACGAGCCGAACCCGCTGAACGACTACGAACTCGAAGAACTGAAAGACGCCCTCCTCCCGGACGTGGCGTAACGCGGTCCGTGTCGACTCCGCGAGCGCGATGACTCGCACCCGTGCCGCACCCGAACGCTACCGAAACCGAACCGCGCTTCGACCGCCGGAAGCGGATTAGTCTTCGAGTTGCTGGGCGCTCAGGTGCGCTTTGGCCTCCGTCCGGGTCGGGAGCCCGCCGGCAACGGCGAGTAGGACGACGCCGAGCAGACACCAGCCGCCGACCATCGCCCACTCGTAGGGCCACGCCAGCGCCGAGGGTGAGCCGGGAAGGTACAGGCCGACGAAGAACACTGTCAGCAGCAGACCGAGCGCGCCGACCGCGTATCCCGCGGGGAGCTTGAACGGCCGGTCGAAGTCGGGGTTGCGGTACCGGAGTACGAGGAACGAGACGACGACGAGGAGCCACGCCGTCACCATGCCGAGACCGCCGGCGTTGACGACCCACACGAGCATCTGCTCGCCGAACAGGGGCGCGAGCGCCGCGAGGCCGCCGACGAGCACGATTGCGGTCGAAGGCGTGTCGTGGTCGTCGTGAATCGTCGCGAGCCGCTCGGGGAGCATGTTCGAGTCGGCCATCGCGTAGATGGCGCGACTGGCACCGAGGACGAAGCCGTTCCAACTCGTGAGGATGCCCGCGAGGCCCGCCAGCGCCATGATGCGGCCGATGGTCACGCTGTCGAACGCGATTTCCATCGCCGTCGCCGCGGGGAGCGAACTCTCGACGAGCGTCGCGCCCGTGGCGACCTGTCCGGCGGCCCAGATGACGGCGATGTAGAACGCGGCGGCGCAGGCGACCGAGAGGCCGATGAGCCCGCCGAGGAGCTTCGGCGACACGTCGGCCTCACCCGCGGCCTGCGGAATCACGTCGAAGCCGACGAACATGAACGGCGTCATGATGGCGACCGTAAACACGCCGCCGATGCCGGCTCCTGCGAGCGGCGGCGAGGACGGCGAGGTGCCGTTGAACAGCGCGCCGAGGAGGAGCGTCAAGCCGGCCAGCGTGATGACGAGCGCGAGAATCGCCTGGAACTGCGCGGCCGGGCGGACCCCCCGGTAATTGAGGTACGTGATAACCACGGAGCCGATGACGCCCGTCGCCACCCACGTGCCGTAGACCGGCTGGCCGGCGACCGTCCAGAGTTCGAACACGTTGAAGCCGGGGACGATGTACGCGAGGGCGCTCGGGAGCGCCACCGCCTCGAACGCGACGACGCTGATGTAGCCGAAGATTATCGCCCACGTACAGACGAACGAGCCGGCCGGCCCCAACGCCCGCATGCTGTAGACGTGTTCGCCGCCGACGAAGGGCATCGCCGAGGCGAGTTCGCCGTAGATGAGCGAGACGACGAACACCATGAACCCGCCGAGGACGAACGCCGAGATAGCGCCGGTGACGCCGCTCTGGTCGATAAAGTACCCTGTCTGCACGATCCAACCCCATCCGATCATTGCCCCAAGCGCGAGCACGAACACGTCGCGCTTCGAGAGGACGCGTGAGAGTTCTCCTGTCATGGTTGTGAGTGACATCACCACATTCTAACTTACCCACTATATATCTTACTGTGTTCAATTTTTAGATAGAATTAGGAACACAGTTCAATAGTAACGCGTCGTCTGGGACGACAAACCGGGCGACGATTCACCGGAAAATCGCCAAACGGGCGGCGGTTCGAATGGTAGTCAACTCGTCGAGCGGAAAGAAAAGACGGGAACGCCCGATACGTCCTCCGGCGGTCGCCGCGGGCGTCGCGCCGGTGTCGGAGCGATTACTCGTCTGGCGCGTCCTCGACCCAGACCGTCTTCGTGTTGACGAACTCCCGAATCCCGTGCCGGGAGAGTTCGGTCCCGTAGCCCGAGTCTTTCGTCCCGCTGAAGGGGACTCGCGGGTCCGACGCGACGATGTGGTTGACGGCGACGTTGCCCGCGGTGAGCTTCGTCGTGAGCGCCTCGCCGCGTTCCGAGTCGGCCGTCCAGACGCTCGCGCCGAGGCCGTAGGGAGTGTCGTTCGCTACGCGGACCGCCTCCGCCTCGTCTTCGACCCTGATGACGGTGGCGACGGGACCGAACAGTTCCTCGGTCCTCGCGGGCGCGTCGTCGGGCACGTCGGTCAGCACTGTCGGCGGGTAGTAGTGGCCGGGTCGGTCCAGCGGTTCGCCGCCGAGGCGGAGCGTCGCGCCGGCCTCGACGGACACCGTGACCTGCTCGTGGAGCGTCTCCATGAGGTCCGCCCGCGCCTGCGGCCCCACGTCGGTCTCGGGGTCCGTGGGGTCGCCGACGGTCAGCGACCGCATCTCCTCGGTGAAGCGCTCGACGAACTCGTCGTAGACACTCTCGTGGACGAGGAAGCGCTTCGCGGCGATACAGGATTGGCCGTTGTTCTGGGTCCGCGCCCGTGCGGCCTGTTTCGCGGTCGCTTCGAGCGGCGCGTCGTCGAGGACGATGAACGGGTCGCTCCCACCGAGTTCGAGCACCGTCGGCTTGAGTTCGCGGCCGCTCGTCCCCGCGACGGCCCGCCCCGCGCGGGTGCTCCCCGTCAGGCTGACGCCGCGAATCCGGCCGTCTTCGATGACGCCGGCGACGCGCTCGGCGGGGACCTGCAGCGAGGTGAACACATCGTCGGGATAGCCCGCCCGCTCGAAGACGGAGGCGATGGCGTCGGCGCAGCCGAAGACGTTCGGCGCGTGTTTGAGCACCGCGACGTTACCGGCGGTGATGTGCGGGGCCGCGAACCGGAACACCTGCCAGAACGGGAAGTTCCACGGCATCACCGCGAGCACCGGGCCGATGGGTTCGTAGGAGACGTAGGTCTTCGACCCCGGCACGGTGCCGATGTGCTCGTCCTGCAGGAACTCCGACGCGTGCTCGGCGTAGTAGTCGCAGACCCACGCGCACTTTTCGACCTCGGAGACTGCCTGCTCTATGGGCTTGCCCATCTCCTCTGTCATCAGGCTCGCGTACTCCTCGCTGTTCTCGCGCAGCACGTCGGCCGCGGCCGCGAGCAGTTTCTCACGCCGCGAAATCGGCGTCTCGCGCCACGATTCGAACCGGTCCCACGCGGCGTCCA
The DNA here is from genome assembly GCF_024136985.1 of Haloferax sp. AB510. NCBI lineage: Archaea > Methanobacteriati > Methanobacteriota > Halobacteria > Halobacteriales > Haloferacaceae > Haloferax > Haloferax sp. AB510. The sequence goes on along the minus strand of NZ_JAMYJY010000003.1, from coordinate 66,384 downwards.
AGCGCGCGTCGACCGTCGCCTCGTCGTGTTCCTCGTGCGTCTCGATGACTTCCTCGGTTGCGGGGTTGATGGATTTCATGGTCGGCTCTCGGGAGCGCGGCGGTCGCTCGCGGCTCCCGCTTGCCCCGATTTTTGCCACAGATGTTGATAAATGTTCCAGTGAATGTATATTATTCGGACTGTGTTCAACACTTCCCATAGCGGCGAACGGAGTCGAGAACAGAGTCTCCAGTCACACTCGAATTCGGTGCGACCGTTTCGTGACCGAATCCGACGAGATGATTTGAACTTTGTCCCACACAGTATAATTTATTAGGATTCAGTTTAGAAGTTGTGTTCATGAGAGAACGGACGACGAATTCGTCGGTCGAGGCGGCGTACGACGACTACCTCATGCCGATTTGGAAATCGCTGAACGTCCCGGTCGAGCGGGCATCCGGCTGCACCCTCGAGGATTTCGACGGCAACGAGTACCTCGACGTGTTCTCCGGCATCTCGGTGACGAACGTCGGGCACAACAACGAGGCCGTCGTCGAGGCCGCGACCGAGCAGTTAGCGGAGTTCGTCCACGGCTGTTCGTACGTCCACCCCAACCGGCCGGTGGCCGACCTCGCGGAGACCATCGCCGAGGTGACGCCCGGCGACCTCCAGAAGACGTTCTTCTGTAACTCCGGCACCGAAGCCGTCGAGGGTGCCATCAAGCTCGCCCGGAAGTACACCGGCTCCAAGGAGGTCATCTCGCTGGAGATGGGTTTCCACGGCCGCACCCTCGGTAGCCTCGCGCTTACCGGCAACAGGGCCTACAAGCAGGATATGGCCCCGACGATTAACGACGTGGCTCACACCGCGCCGCCGTACGCCTACCGCTGTCCCCGCTGTGACGGCGACACCTGCGGCGCGGACTGCGCCGACGCGCTCGAACGGGTCATCGGCTCGCATACCAGCGGCGACCTCGCGGCGGTCGTCGTCGAACCCGTCATGGGCGAGGCCGGCATCGTCGTCCCCTCGGAGGCGTGGCTCAAGCGCGTTCGGGACATCGCCCACGACCACGGCGCGCTCCTCATCGCCGACGAGGTCCAGACCGGCTACGGCCGCACCGGCGAACTGTTCGCCAGCGAGCACTTCGGTGTCGAACCCGACATCCTGACGCAGGCGAAGGGCATCGCCAACGGCCTGCCCCTCGGCGCGTTCACGGCCCCCGCGGACATCGCGGACGCGTTCGGCTCCGGCGACCACCTCTCGACGTTCGGCGGCAACCCCGTCGCCTGCGCGGCCGCGCTGGCGACCATCGAGGAACTGCAGAACGGTATCATCGACAACGCCCACGAGAACGGCGAATGGCTCTCCGACGAACTCGCCACGCTCGAATCCGACTACGACGCGGTCGGCGAGGCCCGCGGCCTCGGACTGATGCAGGGCATCGAACTCGTTGACCCGGAAAAGTCGGGCCCACAACACGTCGCGCCCGCACCGGACAAGGAACTCGCCGCCGCCGTCGGCGAACACCTCCGTGAGGAGTCCAACGTCGTCATGGGCGTCGGCGGCTACTACAAGAACGTCATGCGCTTCCAGCCACCGCTGACGATTTCGCAGGCGCAACTCGGCGAGGCCGTCGACGCGCTTCGCGCCGCGCTCGACGACCTCGCCTGAATGCGGGACGCACCGGCCGCGACGCCGGCCGACTTAGGGCCGGTCCAGCTCTTTGTCCCACGCCTTCCACGTCTTCAGAAGCGGGATAATGGTGTAGTCGTCGACGATTTCCTCGCCGTCGAAGAGGTCCCAGACGTACTCCTTCAGCGCGTTCAGGTCGGTGTGCCACGCGCTGAAGACGAGGTCGTACTCGCCGAGACAGGAACTCGTGTTGTAGACGAGTCCCTCGTCGATGAGCATCGTGATGAACTCGGTCCGAACGTCCGAAGAGACGTGCTGGTTGAACGAGACGAGTACCTGCGCGTCGGCGAGGTCGGCCTCCTGGAGGACGATGACCGCGAGGATTTCGAGCACGTCGCTCTCTTGAAGTTTCTCGCGCCGGCGACGGACCGCGGTCCGAGAGAGGCCGACCCGCTCGGCGAGTTCCGTGTCTGAGATGCGGCCATTCTCGTTGAGCGCGCGGAATATCTCGTAGTCGTGCTCGTCGAGGTAGTTTTCGAGGACCGCCTCCGGCGTGTTCGGGTCGGACGGGGCGTCGGCGGACGTGAGGTCGGGGTTTTCCATGGTCGGATGTATCAGCGGGGTTCGATTTGAAACTGCTGGTGGCGCAAACGAATCAAAACGACACGCAAGTTGTGTCGAATTGGCTAGTTCACGCGTCGGGGGACTAGGTGGTGGTACGAGTTGGTTCGGTCGCGGGACGCCGCGCGAAACGCGGCTTCGAGGGCGATTCTGCGGTTAGGCCGGCGGTGGGACTGCGGTGACTGCGGCGTCACCAACCCGTCTCGTCCCGCGGAAGCGGGTCGTAGGGGATGTCGTAGCCGAACGCTTCGGGGCCGATGACGTCGAGCGCTTCGGGCGTCGTGAGCAGTTCGGGTGCGGGCACGCCGAGGACGCGGACGCGCTGGCCGTATCGCAGGGCGTCGGTCATGACCGGCGCGCCGGTGTCGGTGTCGACGAGGCAGATGAGGTCGGGGACGGTCGTGAGCAGCTCGCCGTCGTCGTCCCGCGCGACGAGAAACTCGTTTTGGAACTCGATTTCGAGGGTCGCGTCCTCGTCCAACCCGGAGAGCGTGACGCTCCCGAGCGCGAAGCCGTCGCGGTTGCGGCGGTGCACGTCCACGATTTTCCCGGCGAACAGTTCCTCGCCGCCGAGGAGTTCGCGGCCGGCGTCGACGGGGTCGGTGCCGGCGTCGCGGGCGCGTTCGACCGCCCGACCGAGTTCGGTGGCGAGCGAGACGGTGTGGGGAACCGCGTACTCCGAGACGAACTCCCCGGTCATGAGCGGGAAGGCGTAGCCCGAGCGGCCGCCCATCTGGACGGTGATGGCCCGCGCGAGGTCCTCGAGGCGCTTGGCCGAGTCGATGTCCCGGTAGACGACCTGGTTGCCGCGCTCGTCGGTCGTCGCCGCGTAGTTCACGGGCGTCCCGTAGATGAAGAACGTGTCCATCTGGAGTTCGGGGAACGCCCGGCCCATGCCGTCGGCGTCGACCACGGGGAGGTCGGTCATCGCCGCCACGCACAGCGGGGCCATGCTGTTCGCGCCGCCGATTTCGCCGGGAATGAGCGCGTCGACCGTCTCGCCGGAGAGGTCTTCGATGGCCCGAAGCGACTGCACCTCCTCGTCGCCACCGGCGAACTTCTCGACGCTGATGGTGGGCGCGCCCATCCCGCCAACGCTCGCCACGGTGGCGTCGGCCGGCAGGTCCCGCGGGTCGACCAGTTCGACCGCGTCGGGGTAGGCGTCGTCTTCGAGGAGCGTCTGCAGGCGCAGTCGGCCGAGGCGGGGGTTGCCGCCGCCGCCGGTGCCGAGGATGCCCGCGCCGATGCCGAGCGCTTCGAGGTCGGCGAGCGTTATCTCCGTCAGGTGTGGGATGTCGAAACTCATGGGTGGTCTGCGAGTGGTTCGTAGGTTGCGTCGAGGCCGAACGACGCCGGCCCCCACACGTCGAGCGCGGCGGGCGTCCGCATTATCTCGGGCGTTCGGATGCCGAGCACGCGGACTCGCGCCCCGTACCGGAGGCTTTCGGTCGGAATCGGGCCGCCTGTCTCGCGGTCGAGGACGGTGATGAGGTCCGGGACGGTCGCCACGTAGCGTCCGTCCACGGCCGCGCCGAGGTTCTCGTTTTGGAACTCGATGCGCATCGCCGACCCCTCGTCGGAGTCGAGGCCGTCGATATCGACGTGACCGAAGACGAACCCGCGCTCGGTGCGGCGCTGCACGTCCACGATTTTCCCCTCGAACAGCGACCGCGCCTCGCCGTAAATCGACTCGCGGGTCACTTCGCGAATGGCGTCCATCGCGTCGTCCTCGGCGAGTCGGAGCGCGCGGCCGAGGTCGCGGGCGAGCGACATCGTGCCGGGGATGGCCGTCTCTTTGACCTGCGTCCCAGTCATCGGGTAGTCCGAGACGTAGGCGACGCCGCCCATTCTGACGGTGACGCCGCGGGCCAGCCACTCCAACTGGTCGTTGTCCTCCGTCTCGATGAGGCAGGTGCTCCCCTGCTCGTCGCTGACGGCCGCAGGCGTCCCGCTGACGCCGTAGATGTTGAACGTCTCGTGTTGGAGTTCGGGGAACGCTCGGCCCATGCCGTCGGCATCGACCACGGGAAGCCCGCGGCGGGCCGCGACGGCGAAGGGGAACGTCGAGTTGATGCCGCCGCACTCGATCGGCATCGTCGCGTCGGCGGTCTTGCCGAGTTCGCGCTCGATGCGCTCCATCGAGGTGACGGCCTCCCGCCCGCTGGGGAGCTTCTCGACCGAGACGGTCGGCGCGCCCATCTGGGCGGTCGGGATGACGAAGTCGTCCGCGTCTAGTTCGTTCGGGGGGAGGAGTTCGACAGGGCCGAACTCCTCGATGGCCTGCTTCGCGACGAGCTTGCCGACATGGGGGTCGCCCCCGCCGCCGGTGCCGAGGACGGTCGCGCCGAGCGCGATGTCCTCTATCTCCTCGACGCCGATTTCGACCGTCATCAGTGGTCGAGCGCCCCGGCGGCCTTCACCTTGATTCGCACCGCGTTGCCGGGCAGGTACGAAAGCGGGACCTCCTCGACGTCGACGATGTCCACGCTGTCGGCGTCCGCACCGGCTGCAAGCGCGTTATCGGTAGCCTCGTCTTTCGCGTGTTGGATGGCCTCCTCGCGGTCCATCTCGTCGAGGCTGTAGATGCGGTCGACCTCGCCGGAGACCTGCGCGATGGCGACGCCGACGGCGTTCGCGACCTCGTAGTGGTCGGGTTTGTGGACCTCGCTCGCGCCCGCGATGTCGTCGGGGACGAGAATGCTCCCGCCGCCGACGATGACCACGGGGACGGGTTCGGCGCTCGTCTTCATGCGGTCGACCTCGCGCTCGACGCGCTCTCTGACGTACTCGCGGGCGGCCTCGACGATTTCCGCGTCCACGTCCGGCGTCTCGGAGCCGATATCGATGGTGCCCGCGGCGACTTCGAGGTCGGTCGCGGTCAGCGTCTCGCCGCCGAAACACTTCGCCTCCTCGGTCAGCTTGTAGCCGACGCTCTGGGGGCCGACGGTGACGCCGTCGTCGGTCGAGACGATGGAGCCGCCGCCGATGCCGATGGCGATGATGTCGGGCATGCGGAAGTTGGTCTTCACCTCGCCGATTTCGACGGCGACGCTGCTCTCGCGGGGGAAACCTTCGGTGACCGCGCCCACGTCGGTCGTCGTGCCGCCGACGTCGACGATGATGCCGTTTTCGACCGCAGAGAGGTACGCCGCGCCGCGAACCGAGTTCGAGGGTCCGCTGGCGACCGTGAAGATGGGATAGCGGATGGCGTAGTCGACGCTCATCAGCGTCCCGTCGTTCTGACCGAAGTAGAGGTTCGCGTCGATGCCGCGTTCGTTCATCGCGTCCACGAAGGCGTTCGCGGCCTCCGAGGCGACGCTGGTGAGCGCGGCGTTGAGCGCCGTCGCGTTCTCGCGTTCGAGCAGGCCGACGCTCCCGATTTCGTTCGAGACCGAGATGGGCACGTCGTCGCCCACCTCATCGCGGATGAGTTCCGCGACCCGCGTCTCGTGGTCGTCGCGGACGGGCGAGAAGACGCTCGTCACGGCGAAGGCGTCCACGTCGGCGAACTCGCGAATCTGCGCTCTGACCTGCTCCTCGTCGAGGTCGTTGAGGAGGCGGCCGTCGAACTCGTGACCGCCGTCGAGGATGGCGACGTTGTTGCCGATTGCCTCGGCGAGGTCGTCGGGCCACTCGAGGAGCGGGCGGATGCTCTGGGTCGCGGGCGCGCCGATGCGGATGACGCCGACCTCGTTGAGGCCGCGGCGCTCCGTGATGGCGTTCGTCGCGTGGGTCGTGCCGAGCATCACGTAGTCGAGTTCGTCCTCGGAGACGCCGCTGTCGTCGAGGACCACGTCGAGGGCGTTGAGGATGCCCGACGTGATGTCTTCGGTCGTGGGGGTCTTCGTCTTCGCGAGGAGGTTGTCGTCGCCGTCCATGACGACGGCGTCCGTGTTGGTGCCGCCGACGTCGATTCCGATTCGGTAGTCAGTCATGTTTGGGTTGCTGGAGAGTTTCGATTGGTTCGTAGTCGATGCTGTAGTCGAAGTACCCCGGCCCGACGAGGTCGAGTCCCTCGTCGGTTCGCCACTTCGGCGAACACGGCATTCCGATGACCCGCACCCGGTGGCCGTAGGCGAGTCGCTCGGTGGTGACGGGGTCGCCCGTCTCGGCGTCGAGGACCGTAATCAGGTCGGGGGTGCTCGCCACGACGCCGCGCTCGGAGTCGCGGGCGACGAGGTTCTCGTTCTGGAAGTCGAGGGTGAACGTCCGGCCCTCGCAGTCGTCGATGCCGTCGAGGGTCGCCTCGCCGACCGCGAAGCCGCCTTCGGTCCGGCGCTCCACGTCGGTTATCTTCCCCGCGAACAGCTCGTAGCCGTCCGTGAGTTCGAGGACCGACTCGACGGGGTCCCGCGAGCGGTGCTTGGCGGTGCGAATCGCCTCGCCGATATCGTGGGCGAGGGACATCGAGTCGAGAATCGCGTGCTCGCGGACTTCTGCGCCGGACAGCGCGTAGGTGCCTATCATGCACGCGCCGCCCATCTCGATGCTCGTCACGCGGGCGAACGCCTCGGCGTACTCGTTGCTGACGGTGTTCACGAGAAGCGAGTTGCCCTTCTCGTCGGCGATGCTCATCGGGGTCGCGCTGACGCCGCCCATCGTGAGCGTCACCATCTGCACCTCGGGGAACGCCCGGCCCATGCCGTCGGCGTCGACGAGGGGGAGCCCGAGCGCGGCGGCGACGGCGATGGGGACGGTGCTGTTCAGCCCGCCCGCCTCGATACTCATCGTCGCGTAGGCCTCTTGTCCGAGGTGTGTTTCGAGCGCCTCGAAGGCGGACAGCGCCTCAGTCCCCTTCGGCATCTTCTCGACCATCACGGTCGGTGCGCCGAGCATCGCGCTCGGGATGACGAGCGCGTCGTCGGGCACGTCCCGCGGGTCGATGAGGTCGACGGGTCCGTGCTCTTCGATCGCCTGCTGTGCCATCAGCTTCCCGATGTAGGGGTCGCCCCCGCCGCCCGTCCCGAGGACAGTCGCGCCGGTTGCGAAATCGTCGATGTTGTCTGTGGTTATCTTCATGATTCGTGGGTGTTCGATGCGACTGTCTCGTCGGCGACCGCCGCGACGGCCACCTCGGGCACGTCGTCGAACGCGTCGGCGTACGCCTCGTCGTAGATGTGACACCGGACGCTGGGGCCGGCGTCGACCGCGACGAACTGCGGTTCGTCGGCCGAACACGCGTCGGTCGCGTAGGGACAGCGCGTGTGGAACCGACAGCCCGAGGGCACGTCCCGCGGGCTCGGAATTTCGCCCCGGAGCGGTTCGTGCCGCGGCTTGTACGCCTCTTCCTCGTCGGTGGTGACCGGAATCGCGGAGAGAAGCGCCCGCGAGTAGGGGTGTCGCGGCCGCTGGAAGACCTCTTCCGTGGGGCCGCGTTCCTGAATCTCGCCGAGGTACATCACGGCCGTCTCGTCGGCGAAGTTGCGGACCAGAGAGAGGTCGTGGGTGATGAACAGGTAGGTGAGCCCGAACTCCTCCTGTAAGTCCTCGAGAAGCGCGATAATCTTCGCCTGCACGCTCACGTCGAGGGCGCTCGTCGGCTCGTCGAGCAAGAGCAGTTCCGGCTCGACCGCGAGCGCGCGGGCGATGTTCACCCGCTGTTTTTGCCCGCCGGAGAGTTCGTGGGGGTACTTGTTCCAGTACTCGTCGTTCAACTCGACGCGTTCGAGCAGGTCGACCACGCGCCCCCGGAGGTCGGACTTCGGGACGCCGCGGGCCTTCAGCGGGACCGCGAGCGACTTGCCGATGGTCCGCCGGGGGTTCAGACTCGACGTGGGGTCCTGAAACACCATCTGGACGCGCGACCGGAGGCGAGCCAGTTGCTCGTCGGTCGCGTTCGTGATGTCCTCGCCGTCGAACCTGACGGTCCCGCCGGTCGCGCCGGTCAGGCCGATAATCGTCCGGGCGACGGTGCTCTTTCCGGACCCGGACTCGCCGATGAGCGCGAGGGTCTCCCCGCGCTCGATGTCGAACGAGACGCCGTCGACCGCTTTCACGTAGTCGGACGTGCGCTTGATGATGCCGCTCTTGACGGGGAAGTACTTCTCGAGGTCGTCGACTTCGAGCAGGGGTTCGGACACGTCAGTCATCCCCCGTCTGCTTTCCCGGTCGCCGGGTCATGTGGCTCCGGGTCTCCTCGACGGTCGGCCGCTCGGACGCCGGGACGGCCTCGTCGTAGAGGACGCACTCGACGCCGGTCTGCGGACCGCGTTCGTACATCTCCGGGCGGGCCTGCTCGCACTCGGCGGTGGCGTAGGGACACCGCGGCGCGAACCGACACCCCGGCGGTGGGTCGAGGTACTCGGGAATCGAGCCGTCGATACCGGTCGCCATTTCGTCGCCCGTCAGGCGCGGGATCGACGCGATGAGCCCCTGTGTGTAGGGGTGTTTCGGGTTCTCGAACAGCTCGTCTGTCGGCGCGGTCTCGACGATGCGGCCGCCGTACATGACGTACACGCGGTCGCTCACCTGTCGAGCGACGCCGAGGTTGTGGGTAATCATCAGGACGCTCAGGTCGTGGTTCTCGATGAGGTCCTTCAGCAGGTCGAGAATCTGGTCGTGAATCGTCACGTCCAGCGCGGTGCCGATTTCGTCGGCGATGAGCAGGTCCGGCTCGTTCAGCAGGGCCTGCGCGATGAGGGCGCGCTGGCGCATCCCGCCGGACAGCTGCGACGGGTACGAGTCCATGATGTTTTCGGGGTCCGGCATCTGGACCTCGCGGAGCATCTCCAAGACGCGCTCGCGCGCCTCGTCGCGTTCGCCGCTGAAGCGGCGGCGGAAGAACTCCACGACGCCCGTGTCGCTGTCACCGCCGAACTGTGCGGTGTCGGTGAGCTGTTCGCCGATGGTGAACGTCGGGTTCAGACTCGACATCGGGTCCTGGAAGACGAGGCTCATCCGCTGGCCCTTGACGCGCTCGAACTCGCGGTCCGAGAGCGAGAGCAGTTCCGTTCCGTCGAACGTAATTTCACCGTTCACGCGGGCGGGCGGCTGGTTGAGCAGGCGGAGGATGGACTTCATCGTCACCGACTTGCCGCAGCCGGTCTCGCCGGCGATGGTGACAACCTCGCCTTTGCCGATAGAGAGGTTGACGCCGTCGATGACCTCCGCGAAGCCGTCGAACGACTCGAAGCCGACTTCGAGGTCTTCGACGGTCAAAAGCGGGTTCTCGGCGACCGGCTCGTCGAGTTTCATCGGTTCACCTCCACGTCGAAGAGGTCACGAAGCCCGTCGCCGAGCATGTTGAACCCCATCACGAGGACGAAGATGGCGAGCCCGGCGAAGACGCTCACCCACCACGAGTCGGGCAGGTAAGACGTTCCTTGGCTGACCATCGTCCCGAGGCCGGGCTGGGGCGGCTGGACGCCGACGCCGATGAACGACAGGCCAGCGCCGATGAGGATGACGAAGCCAGCGTCGAGGGTCACCTTGACCAGAATCGGCGACAGCGTGTTCGGGAGAATCTCCCGGAAGAGGATGTGCGGCGTGCTCGCGCCGGCGAGCTTCGCGGCCTGCACGTACTCCTCGCCGCGCTCGCTGGCGACGATGCTCTGGACGAGGCGTGCGTGCCACGTCCACCACAGCGCCGCGATGGCTATCATCGCGTTCGTCAGCGTCGGCTCTAAGGCCGAGGTGATTGCCAACGCCATCACGAGCGGCGGTAAGGCGAGCGCCGTGTCGGTCGCCCGCATGATAATCGTCTCGACCCAGCCGCCGTAGTAGCCGGCGACGAGGCCGAGCAGCACGCCCACGGGGACGCCGAAGCCGAGGACGACACCCACGAGCATGAGCGACAGCCGGTAGCCGAAGAGGATGCGCGAGAGCACGTCGCGGCCGACGTGGTCGGTCCCCAGCGGGTGGTCGAGGCTCGGCGGCTGGAGCGTGTTCGAGAAGTCGGTGAACTTCCCGGCGTGTTCGGGGTACGGCGCGACGACTGGTGCGAAGACGGCGAGCAAGATAATGGCGATGATGATTCCGAGACCGATGACGCTCATCGGCCTGCTCGTAAAGCGCTTCCACGACCGCTGCCAGAGTTCGCGGCGCTCGGCCGAGACGAACCGGTCGAGGACGCCCGCTGACTCGGCGCTCATGTCGCCTCCTCCATCGCCAGTCTGATGCGGGGGTCAACGCGACCCAGCAGCACGTCGACGAGGAAGTTGATGCTCACGAACGCGACGCCGATGGTCATCGTGACGCCGACGACGGCGTTGAAGTCGTTGTTCAGCACCGCGGTGACGCCGTAGGACGCGAGGCCGGGCCACGAGTAGACGAGTTCGATGAGGAACGCGTTCCCAAGCAGCGAGGCGTACAGCAGCCCCAGAATCGTGAGCGTCGGGATGAACGCGTTCTTGAGCGTGTACTTGTACGTGACGAGCCACGAGGGGAGGCCGAAGCCGCGTTCGGCCTCGACGTAGTCCTGGTCTTTCACGTCAATCATGCTCGACCGAGTGATGCGCATCACCTGTCCGATGCCGGCGAGCGAGAGCGCGAGCGCCGGGAGGATGATGTGCGCCCACGCGTCGACGTGAGCCGCGAGGTTCCCGGACAGTAGGGTGTCCACCAGCAGGAAGCCCGTGAACCGCGAGACGCCCGAGCCAAACTCCGAGCCGAGCCGCCCCGTGATGGGGAGCCATTCGAGCAGGTAGCCGAACAGCAGTTGGAACATGATTGCGATGAAGAATCCGGGCACGCTCACGCTGAAGAACGCGACGAGCCGCGTCGCGTTGTCGGTGAGTCCGTCTTTGTTCTGTGCGGCGACGACGCCGAGCGGAATCCCGATGACGACGGTGAGGAACATCGACACCGTGATGAGTTCGAGCGTCGCCGGCAGGTAGTAGACGATGTCGGTGCTGACCGCGCGCTTCGTCTCGAGGCTCGTCCCGAGGTCGCCGACGAGCAGTCCCCGCATGTAGTCGAGGTACTGCAGTGGAATCGGCTTGTTCAGCCCCATCTCGGCGGCGAGCGCCTGCACCTGTTCTTCCGACGCGAGCGCGCCGAGGGCCATCCGCGCGGGGTTCCCGGGAAGCACTCGTGACGTGGTGAAGATGATTATCGACAGGCCGATGAGACTCACGAGGATGCCCGCGAGCCGGCGCACGAGGTACTGCCAGTACTTCATTCTTGATAGAAGTCGGGGAACCAGTAGTCGAAACTCATCGACGGCCGGAAGGTGTAGCCCTTCACGTCGTCGGCGAAGGCGTGTTTCTTCGACTGGACGAAGATGAACAGGTCGGGGTACTGGTTCGCGATGCGCTCTTGGACCTCGGCGTACAGTTCGGCGCGGGTGTCGGCGTCGACCGTCGAGCGCGCCTCGTCGATGAGGGCGTCGACGTTCTCGTCTTCGAGGTGTTCCATGCTCATCCACGTCGACGCGGCTTCAGAGTGGTACTGGTTGTAGAACACCGTGTCGGGCGAGGGATACACCGGCCCGTAGAACACCTGATTGATGTGCGGCGTCCCCTCGACGCTCGTCGCGAGTTCGGTCATCGTCCCCCACGTCTGGGGGTTCAACTCGACGTTGATGCCGATTTCGTCCATGTTCTGCTGGAACAGTAGGCCCATCTTCTCTTCGAGGCCGTAGTCCTTCACGTAGGTGTTCTGGACGGTGATGTCGCCCTCCTCGTAGCCGGCGTCGGCGAGAATCTGCCGCGCCTTCTCTGGGTCGTAGGTCGGCTGGACGATGTCGTCGTTGTGGACGCCGAACGAGGTCGGGAGCGGTCCCTGCGCGGGGAGCGACCCCGGCGCGATTTCGTTGCGCGCCGTCTCGTAGTCGAAGCCGTAGGCCATCGCCTCGCGGACGGCGGGGTCGTCTGTCGGGGCCTTCTGGGTGTTGATTTTGAAGTAGAACGTCGTCACCGTCGGGACCGACTCGACGCGAATGTCGTCTTCGGCCGCGAGGGCCTCGTAGGTCTCCTCGCTCTGGTACTGGCTCGACATGTCGAGTTCGCCCGTCTTCATCAGCGAGCGAACCGTCGGGTCGTTGGTGATTATCTGGACGACGACGTTGTCGTACGCGCCGTCTTTGAACGAGCCCCAGTAGTCCGCGTAGCGGCTGAACGAAATCTGGGCCTGCCGCTCGAAGCCGGCGAGTTCGTACGGGCCGGAGCCGGCGTCGTTGTCGTTGAGGAACGACTGGCCGTAGTCGCCGCGGTCGCCGAAGTCGCCGTCCTCGGCGTTGTCGAGGACCAACTGCTTGTCGACGACGAACAGTAACACGAGCGTCGCGAGGAACGGCGAGTGGACGCGGTCGAGCGTGAACGACACGGTCCGCTCGTCCTCGACGGTCACGTTTTCCTTCGAGAGCACGTTCCCGAGCAGCGACGAGTACCCCTGGTTGATATCGAGGAACCGCTCGGCCGAAAACTGCACGTCCTCCGCCGTGACGGGGTTGCCGCTGTGGAACGTCGCGCCCTCGCGGAGCGTGAACGTGTAGGTCTGGTTGTCGTCCGAGACGCTCCAGTCCTCGGCGAGGTGCCCCTGTAGGTTCCCCTCCGTGTCGGGGAACACGAGCGGGTCGTAGAGGTTGACCAACGCGAGCACCTGCGTGTAGTCCGTCCCCTTCGCGGGGTCGACGGTCCCGAAGCGCTGGGTCGCACTCATGCGGAGCGTCGAACTGCCCGAGTCGCCGCCGGACGACGTCTCCGTCTCCGTGCTCTCGCCGTCGCCGCCCGTGGCCGTGGTCTGTTCTTCGCCGTTGTAGCTCTCACCGCCGCCGGAACAGCCGGCGAGACCTGCGATGCCGGCCGTCCCGAGGGCCTTGAGGAAGTTTCGACGACTCGCCGCGTCTCCGAACCGAGCGCGGATTGACTCCGATTTCGACCCCACCTGCGACCGCGTCTGTGTGATGTCCTTTCTCGACATACGTTACTCATTCTCACAGAGGTGCAATGGAACATAAAGGTACCGTATAGTAACCTAAAACAATATTCTCGGTTCAATATGGAATGCTCTATGAACAATATGGAACAACGTGGCTGTGTCTTCTATCACACCACTCGATTTGCGGTGGTAATCGACCGACACCACCCATCCCTACAGGAAGACGTCGACTCTACGGGCGACGGTTCAGTTTCTCGGGCGTCGACTGCTTTCTCTCTCGCGCGAGTCCGCGTTCGTCTCTCGTCTCCGCGAAGAGTGGCGATTCCCGAGGATACCGTTATCGGTTGGTGCCTCACGGATATTTATCAAAATACTATGTTAAACTTTTAATTGACATTTTTGAACGAAATGTGTCTAAATCAGAACAGATTTTTGAGAAACTAGTATTTTGAACCCATATCTGCCTCTAGTATGTGTAATATTCTTCAATTGTGGTATATATCCGGACAAAATTTTCTAACATATATTCAAATAAGAAGAACAACATATCCAATTTCGAATATTACATATAAAACATAAAGATTCTTATGCTAAATCGAAGGTTCTGTTCTGTGCAGGGTTCGGCATCCGGACAGTGCTGCGTCGCTTCCGTTGGACGACAGTCTGCCCTCTACTTGTTTCTAATATTGGAATTAGAATTGACAAATCGGAACCCCATGACCGAGCGACCGATTTCGAGCCCGTCGGACGACGTTTAAGTCCCCGTGGAAAGAACGACCACTCGATGGCATGGGAGTTCGAGCGAGTCGCGGGTCCGTTCCGGGCGACTGAGGGGCCGATTTGGACTGGCGACGCGGTTCGATTCACGGAGATAACGGAGCATCAGGTCCTCGAATACGACCCCGAGTCGGGGGAGACCGGCGTCTACATCGATTCGACCGCCGGCGCGGTCGGCCTCCACGAGGGCCTCGGTGGCGAGCTGTACGCCTGTGAGGCCGAGGGCCACCGCATCGCCGCACTGGCCCCGGGCGAACCCGCGGCGGTCGTCGTCGACGAGTTCGAGGGCACGCCGCTCAACGGGCCGAACGATCTCGAAATCGACCGCGACGGCGACGTCTGGTTCACCGACCCCGACGACAAGGACCGGGGGTTGCTCGGCCACACCTCCGTCTTCCGGGCCGAGCGGGTAGATGCGGACGCGGGCGACGAATGGCGACTCGTCCACCTCACCGACGAGATGGACCGCCCGAACGGCATCCTTCTCTCGCCGGACGAGACGCGACTGTACGTCGCAGAATGTACCTACGGCCCGGACCAAGAGACCGACCTGCGAGCCTACCCGATTCGGGACGACGGGTCGCTCGGCCCCCGCGAGATACTGCACGACTTCGGCGACCACCGCGGCATCGACGGCATGACGCTCACGCAGTCGGGCGAAATCGTCGCCTGCGCCGGCTGGGAAAAAAGCGGTCCGGGACCGTCGATTTACGTCTTCTCCACGTCGGGCAAGGTGCTCGAACGTCACCCGTTCCCCGAGAACCGCCCGACGAACTGCACGCTCGGCGGGCCGGACGGCTCGACGCTCTACGTCGCGGACATGACGGGGTGCCTCTACGCGGCCGAGACTGACCGCTCGGCGTACGTTCGATTCTGACCGAAAAGGGACCGTGAGGACAGATACGCTGGATTGGGTGTCGTCGGAACCGAAACTGAAACCGGACTCGGCGACTCCGACGCGGGCGTCTCAGCGGAGCGGTTCGAACGCTTCGAGTCCCGCTTGGGACGCTTCCATGTCTTCGGACACCGCACCGCCGCTCGCGCCGACCGCGCCGACGACGACGCCGTCGTGTTCGACCGGGAACCCGCCGCCGAAGACGACGACACGACCGTTGTCGGTCGTGTGGAGACCATACACGTCGCCGCCGGGTTCGGCTCCTTCCTTCAGTTCGTGGGTGGGTTTCTTCACCGCGGCGGCGGTGTAGGCCTTGTTCTGTGCGATGTTGCTCGCAACGAGCTTCGCGCCGTCCATCCGGCGGAAGCCGAGAAGGTTGCCCTCGCTGTTCGTCACCGCGAGGTTCAGCGGTACGCCGAGTTCCTCGGCTTTCTCCTCCATCGCGTCGAGAATCGTCTTGGCTTCGGCTAGCGTCAGCTCTTGTACCATCGATTCGACCGTCGGCGGCTCGGAGCAAAAACCCACCGTTCACGGGGAGAAACGCCGCTGGAACGGCCACAGACGGCGATACGGCTATCCGAACCGAATCGAACGTCGCGGGCTCGACTGCGTGTTTTCGCGTTCGTCCGTCGTGGTCGCGTCGGCTTGAACGTACGGGTTATCGCGGGAGGGCGTTCCCCGACCGCTCGAACGACTCCACGTCGCCGGCGTCGGCGGCGTCGATGAGGTCGTTGTTCACGAACAGTCGCTCGCTGTCCGTGTTCGACAGCGAGAGGAACGTCCCCGTTCCCGCTGTCGCCCGGGAGTTCCGAACCGTGATGTCCGTCGTGTCGACGAGCGATATCGCCGCCGCATCGTCGTCGCGGTGGGCCTGTCGGCCGACGAAGCCGTCGACGAGCAGGCCGTCCACGTCCTCGCAGGCCAGTCCGCTCCGGTAGTAGTCGGGCAGGTCGTCGCTTTCCTCCCACTCGACGGTCACGTCGCGCATCGTCACGTCGCGGGCGTTCTCGACGTGGACGCCGGCGATGTCGTTGGCGAAGATTGGCGTGACGACCGAACTCGGCTGGAGGTCGAAGTTGCCACCCACCTCGTCGGCGTACTCGCTCCCGGTGAGTTCGATGCGGACGTTGTCGAACTCGATGGTCTCGATGTCGGAATCCTCGGAGCCGTAGACGAGCGCCCCGTTCTCGCTGCGCGCGACGATGTTCGAAAAGCGCACGTTCCGAATCCCGCCGAGGTCGGTGTCGTCGTCCCGCGGGACCGACGTGACGTAGATGGGTTCGCCCTTGCCCCACCACGGACCGGGGAGCATGTTGGAGTTGACGACGATGTCGGTGAAAAGCACGTTCTCGACGACGCCCGAATCGCGGTGCTGGATGCCGAGGCCGCGGTTCGACTCCTGGACGACGATGTTCTGAAACAGGCAGTCGCGAATCGTGTCGTCGGTGCCCGAGCCGAACTTGATCGCGCAGGCGCTCGACCGGAGCGTGCAGTTCGTCACGACGATGCCCTCGCAGGTCACCGGCTCGTCGGGTCGCGCGCCGAAGGTGATGCTGTCGTCACACGACTGGATGGTGCAGTCGGAGATGTGGACGTTCTTCGTGTCGCCGAGCGCGATGCCGTCGCAGTTCGGGATGAGCAGGTGGTTGAGGATGTCGACGCCGCGGATGTCGACCTCTTCGGTCCCGTGGAACGACAGCGTCCACGCGGGCATGTCGCGGATGGTCACGTCGCGGATGCGGACGTTCGTACAGTTGTTGAACCGGAACATCGGGCCGGGGCGGAAGTCGGGTTTCGCGACCGGCCACCCGTCTGTTCCCTTCGTCCGCGAGAGGTAGGCGTCGCCCTGCCGCGCCTCGTGGGGGCCGTTCGAGATGAGCGGGTGCGACGCGCTCTCGTTGGAGTGGCCCTGAATGGGCGTGTCCATCCGCATGAACTCGGTCCCGAGGCCGTCGAACTCGCCCTCGCCGGCGATGGTGACGTTCTCCACGTCCTCGGCGAGGAAGAAGATGCGCTCGTTGTCGGGGCCGATGAACTTGTCCGTGTACTCGGACTCCTCTTTCGCGGGGCTGACGACCGCGCCAGCTTCCAGATAGAATGTCACGTTACTTCGGAGATGGACGGTTCCGACGGTGTACGTCCCGCTGGGGACGGTGACGGTTCCGCCGCCGGACTCCGAGCAGTCGTCGATGGCCGTCTGGAACGCCTCGGTCTGGAGGTCGTCGGTCTCGTCGGCGTAGGCTGTCACGTCGAAGGCACTCGCTGCGGGTGGCATGTACGCGTACCCTCGCGGTGGCCTATCTTTATACTACTGGTGGTCGGAGTTCGGCCGTGAGTGATGCTCGCCCAAACGTCCTGTTCGTGATGACTGACCAGCAACGGTCGGACACGATTCAGGCGCTCGGAAACAGTCGAATCCACACCCCGAACATCGACCGACTCGTCGACCGCGGCGTCTCCTTCACCAACGCCTACTCGCCGGACCCGATCTGCATCCCGGCGCGACACACGATTCGGACCGGCTGTGAGGCCATCACGACGGGCTACCTCGGGAACGAAAAGCGCGACGCACGTCAGCTCGAAGAGCGGTGCGGCCCCTTCCTCGCCCGAAGCATGCGCGAGCGGGGCTCCCGAACCTTCCTCGTCGGGAAGTACCACGCCCACCCGCGCGACATCGACCTCGGCTACGACCACCACCTGAGTTTCGAGACGTTCCGCGAGGAGACCGGCCACGAGGTCAAGACGACCGCTCGACAGGGGGCGATGGTCCACCTCCCCCAACAGAACCGGCTCCCACCGGACGACAACTACGAGGCGTGGATGACCGACCGCGCGGTCGATCTCATCGGTCGCGACACCGACGAGCCGTTTTTCGGCCTCGTCTCGTACGAACCGCCGCACCCGCCGTTCGCGCCGTCGCCCCCCTTCGACCGGATGTACGACCCCGAGCGCCTCGGAAACCCGGTGAAAGGTGACCTCGAAACCGACCATATGGACGAGAAGATACCCGCCCAGAACCACCACTTCTGGACGACCCGCGAGGGCGGCATCGACGACACCACCGCCCGGGTCATCAAGGCGTACTACTACGGCATGATTTCGGAGGTCGACCGCCGAATCGGTCGCCTGCTCGACGCGGTCGAAGCCCGCGACGACGCGGATAACACGCTCATCTGTTTCTTCTCGGACCACGGCGAACTGCTCGGCGACCACCGCGGCTGGGAGAAGTCGTCGTTCTTCGAGTCGTCGTGTCGCGTCCCGTTCCTCGTGAGTTGGCCCGCGGAACTACCGGCCGGCGAGCGCCGCGACGACCTCGTGGCGCTGACCGACCTGTTCGGCATCGCGACGACCGCCGCGGGCGACCAGGAACTCCGCGACGGCGTCGACGTGCTCGGGTCGATTCGGGGCGACGCGGAGCCGAGGGAGCGACTGTTCGGCTACCACCGGACGCCGAGGCTCCCGCCGAACTTCACCGGGATGGTCCGCGAGGGTCGCTGGAAGTACGTGTTCATGCGCAACGGCGGCTGCGAACAGCTGTTCGACCTCGCGGCCGACCCGAACGAACTCGACGAGTGCGCCGCCGATAACCCCGAGGTCGTCGCCGAACTCCGCGACGCGCTGGCGGCAAAGCTGACCGACGCGGGGGCGGACGAGTTCGTCGAGAACGGGACGCTCCGGCGTGCCCCGTACCAGGAAATCGACATGGGTCGGCTCGTCCGCGAGCCGTACCCCGAGGAGCCGGCCGACGTGCTGGACTGACGGACCGGCGTCGCCGGGTTCTCTCCCACGCTCTCCCCGCCGCCCGGCCCCCGAAATCGCCGGTCCCGCCGTACTTTTATGAGCGTTCCGCGTAACCGACTACCACGAATGGAGATCAGCGACATCCGTACCATCCGGTTCAGCTGTGAGTCCCACATCGACCCCGACGAAAAGGGCCACGGCCATCCCGGCGAGCCGAGGGAGTCGACGCGGACCATCACACACGTCGTCGTCGACGGCGGCCCCGACGGCTACTGCCGCGGCGGCCACGAGGCGGCCAACGAGTTCGCCAAGAAGCACCTCGTCGGCGAGAATCCGCTGTACCGCGAGAAGCTCTGGCAACTGCTCTGCCGGGCCGAGCGACTGAACAAGGGGACGCTCACCGACAAGCGCGTCGCGCCCATCGACTGCGCGCTCTGGGACATCGCCGGCAAAGACGCCGGCCTCCCGGTCTACCAACTCATCGGCGCGGCGCGGGACTCGGTCCCGGCCTACGGCAGTACGATGGTCGGCGACGACGACCCCGACGGACTCGGCTCCCCGGAGGCGTACGCCGACTTCGCCGAGGAACTCGTCGAGGAGGGGTATCAGGCCGTCAAGCTCCACACGTGGATGCCGCCGTTCGGCGACGACCCCGAACAGGACATCGCCGCCTGCCGGGCGGTCCGCGAGCGCGTCGGCGACGACATCGACCTCATGCTCGACGCCCACCACTTCTACAGCCGAAGCGAGGCCAAGAAAATCGGGAAGGCGCTCGAAGACCTCGATTTCCGCTGGATCGAGGAGCCGATGGACGAACACTCGATGTCCTCCTACGAGTGGCTCTCGAACGAACTCGATATCGCCGTCGTCGGCCCCGAGACCGCCGAGGGGCGGATGCACACCCGCGCCGAGTGGATAAAGCGGGACATCGCCGACATCATCCGCGTCGGCGTCTACGACGTGGGCGGCATCACGCCCGCGCTGAAGGCGGTCGGCCTCTGTGAGTCGTTCAACATCGAGTGCGAGATTCACGGCCGCGACGCGCCCAATCTCCAACTGCTCGGGACGATGGCGTTCCCCGGCCGGTACTACGAGCGCGGCCTCCTGCACCCGAAACACGACTACGAGACGTACTTCCCCGGTCTCGAACACCCGCCGGACGAAATCGACGAGAACGGCGTGGTCAAACTGCCGCAGACGCCCGGCCTCGGCTACGCGTTCGACTGGGACTACATCGACGCCAACCGCGTCGAGTAACCGCGCGAGAACGCGCGGCGAAACGAGTACGGAACAACCGACGAGGGCCGCTACGAAACAGAATCGACGGCGGTCGCTCGCGGAACGCTGTACGCTGCACGCTGTTTTTGGGTCGGTGATTCAGTTCGACGGTCGGTGCTGGTGACGGACCTCCGCGGTCAATTGTACGAGCCCCAGAGTCGGAGCAACAGGAAGCCGCCGATGCCGACGCCGACGAGCGAGATGCCCCAGACGCCGAACATCCCCGCGAGCGTCCCGTCGAGGACGAACCGCGCGAGGAGAACCATGAAGACGCCGGAGAGCACGGTTATGATGAAGTTCCGGTTCGACGACGCGACCTTCCGGAGCGAAGGCACGCGCGATGCGTTGACTGACATACGTACTCACACGGTAGCCCTCCGCACACAAATAGATACTGTTCGTGCGGGCGTCGTTCGACCGGCTCGAACGGCTCTGCGGGGCGAAAACGGAGCGTTGAAAACTGGGTCGCGGCGTCCGCGAACGGTGATTCAGTCGTCGACGATGCTCGGACTGTCCCAGTACTCGTGGGTGTCGTCGGCGCGGAAGCACCGCGCGGCGTGGCCGTTCTCGTCTTCGAACGCGCCCGGGTCGTTCGTCTCGCAGACCTCGCGCGCCTTCGGACAGCGCGGGTGGAAGTGACAGCCGCTGGGCCTGTTCGTCGGGTCGGGGATGTCGATCTTCCGAATCGGGAGGTCGTCGTCCTCGTCGCCCTCGTAGAGGTTCGGCGTCGCCCACTTCAGCGCCTGCGTGTAGGGGTGCTGTGGGTCGCCGATGACCTGCTCTATCGGTCCGACTTCGACGATGCGGCCGAGGTACATGACGGCGATGCGGCCGCCGGACTTCTCGGCGATGTACCGGGCGTTCGAGAGGTCGTGGCTGATGAAGACGTAGGAGGTGTTGAACAGGTCCTGCAGTTCGAGCATCAGGTCCATCATCTCCACCCGGAGGCTCACGTCGAGGGCGCTGATGGCCTCGTCGGCGAGGATGACGTCCGGGTTCAACAACAGCGACCGAACGAGTACGACGCGCTGTTTCTCGCCGCCCGAGAGCTGGTGGGGGAACCGCTCGACGAAGTCCTCGGCGGGCGTGAGTCCGACGCGTTCGAGGAGCGCGTAGATGCGCTTTCGGCGCTCCTCCTCGCCGAGGTTCGGGTTCCACTTCTTCAGCGGGAGCATCAGCGAGGTGAGGATGCGCTGGTTCGGGTTCAGCGCGCTGCCGGGGTCCTGGTGGATGATCTGGAGCGACCGCCGAATCTCCGAGAACGGAATGTCCGGATTGCGGTTGTTTTTCGCCTCCCAGATGTCCTGTCCGCGGAAGGTGACCGAGCCGTGGGTCGGCTCTTGTGCGCCGATGATGGTTTTTCCGAGCGTCGACTTGCCGCAGCCGGACTCGCCGATGAGCGTGACCACGTCGTTCTCGCCGATGTCGAGCGAGATGCCGTCGACGGCGCGGACCGTCTGCCGCTCGCCGAACAGGCCGAGGAAGCCGCTGCTGTCGGTGAAGTGCACCGACACGTCGTCCACCGAGAGGATGGAGTTATCGACGCTCATTCGCCTTCACCCCCCTCTTCGGCCGCTTCCATCGCGGGAATCGGAATCTCGTCGGCCACGTCGTCGTGGTAGAAACACGCGGTTCGGTGGCCGTTGCCGCGGTCCGCCATCGGCGGTTCCGCCTCCGCGCAGGACTCATCGGCCATCGGGCACCGCGGCCGGTACGAACAGCCGGGGATGTTGGTCACCGGGTCGGGCTTCGAGCCCGAAATCGACTGCATCTCCTCGATGGGCGCGTTCAGGTCCGGCGTCGCGTTGAGGAGCGACCGCGTGTACGGGTGCGCCGCGTCGTAGAGAAGCTCCTCGGTCGAGCCGACCTCGACGATGTCGAACGCGTACATCACGACGAGCCGGTCGGCGAGCTTGGTGAGAAGCGGCAGGTCGTGCGTGATGAAGATAATCGTCAGGTCGTACTCCTCTTTGAGGTCCTTGAGCAGCGACACGATAGAGCGCTGCATCAGGAGGTCGAGCGCGGCGGTCGGCTCGTCCATCACGAGCACCTCCGGTTCGAGGATGAGCGCGAGCGCGACGAGCGCGCGCTGTTTCATCCCGCCCGAGAGCTCGTAGGGGTACGAGTCGAGGACGCGGTCGGGGTCTAAGTAGAGGTCACCCAGAATCTGGTGGGCGCGCTCGAGCCCCGCTTCCACGTCGCGGTTGTGGTCTTCGAGGGTCTCCTTGAAGTGGCCGCGGACCTTCTTGACGGGGTTGAACGAGCTCATCGCGCCCTGGAACACCATGGCGACTTCGCCCCAGCGGAACTTCCGAAGCTCCTCTTCGTCGAGGTCGAGCACGGAAATCGGCTCGCCGCCATCGGGCGGGTAGTACGTGACCTCGCCGGAGGTCTCGCCCGGGCTGACGACCGCGTTCATCAACGCAGAGGACGTCATCGACTTCCCGCTGCCGCTTTCGCCGACCATACCGAGCGTCTCGTTGCGGTAGATGTCGAAGTCGACGTTGCGGACGACTCTCGATTCGCCTCGGTTGGTCCCGAAGGTAACCTCCAGGTCGCGGACTTCGAACACGACGTCTTGATCCGGGTCCGAGTCGTTCTGATTCGACGTTCGCATTGTTTGGTTGGTAGTCATCGTCTGGTAATAGGTGTTGGCACGGGGTCAGTCCCCGCCGGTCGCCTGCGATTGGTTGTTCTTCGAGGTGCCTTTCTTCTTCGAGGTTTTCGCGTGGCGTGCCCGGAGGCGGACGTTGAACAGGCTGTCGAGCCCCTGCGACAGGAGGACGAGCCCGAACGACAGCAGGAAGATACAGACCATGGGCGCGACCATCCACGGGAGCATGTCCGGTCGGGTGAGCGCGTTGCCCTCGTACGCGAGGTTCATCATCACGCCCCAGTTGAACGTGGTGAACGGCAGGATGCCGAGGAAGTACAGCCCCACTGATTCGAAGATGATGCGCCGGGAGGTGAGCGCCCCGTTAATCATCACGTACGGCATGAGCTGCGAGAGGATGTCCCGCCGGAGAATCGACGACAGCGGGATGCCCATGATTTCGGACGCCTCGACGTAGGACTCCTCGCGGATGCTCAGCACCTGCGAGCGGACGGTCCGCGCCAGCCCCGGCCAGTTGTCGATACCGAGGAACACACCGACGATGTAGGGGTTCTCGGGCTGGAAGATGGCCGTGATGACGATGATGAGCGGCAGGCCCGGAATCGTGATAACAACGTCGGTGATGGTCATCAGGAACGAGTCGATGCGCGTGCCGTGTTCGAAGCCGGCGACGACGCCCACGAGGGCGGCGAAACCGACGCTCACGACCGCGCCCGCGAAGATCATCTTGAACATGCCCGGCGTCGCGTGGATGAGCTGGGCGTGAATCGGCTGGCCGAACACGTCGGTGCCGAGCGGGTACGCGAGCGATTCGAACGGCGCGGCGAGAACGGGAGCGTCACCGCTCGTCGGCCGCTCGACGAGCCAGACGCCGACGGTTCCCATGAGGAGGAAGAACGCGAGAATCGCGCCGCCGACGAGCGCGCGCCAGTCGTCGACCGCGATGCGCGCGGGAGCGACGACGTTCATCTCGAGGAATCGCTTTGCGCGGTCGGCCCGCGATTCCGGGTCCGGGTCGATGTCTTCGTCGTAGAGATCCTTCAGGTCGAACGAGTCGGAATGTGCTTCGCTCATAGTTACTCCTCACCCACCGAGATGCGCGGGTCGATGAGCGTGTACGTGAGGTCGGCGATGAAGATGGCGGTCAGCGAAATCGCCGTGAACACGATGAGCGTGCCCATCAACAGCGGGTAGTCTTGCGTCTTGACCGCCTCGAACATCAGGAGGCCCATGCCCGGGTACGCGAAGACCTCCTCGACGATGACGGCGCTGCTGAAGACGCCGGCGATGCCGATCATGAACTGCGTGTACATCGGGAGGATGGAGTTGTGCCCGAGGTACTGCGTGGCGATGCGGGTCTCGCGGAGCCCGCGGAGCTGTGCCACGCGGATGTAGTCCTCACCGAGGACGCGAATCGCGTTGCCGCGCATGGCGAGCGCCCCGGAGGTTGCGAGCGCGCCCATCGAAATCGCCGGGAGCGCCGCGTGCTTCACGAGGCTGAGCATGAACTCGGGGTTGTACCCCGCCGCGATTCCCGAGCCGATTCGGCCGCCCGTCGGGAAGTAGTTGTTCTGGATGGCGAGGAAGTAGATGAGTACGACGCCGACGATGTAGTACGGAATCGAGTTGAGTCCGATGATGAGAGATGACACCGTGGAGTCGAACCGCGACTTCTCGCGGTAGGCCGTCATCACGCCGAGGAAGATACTCAGCGAGTAGCCCAGCGCGAGCGCGTAGACGCTGATGAACATCGACCACGGGATGCGCTGCATGATGAGCGTCGTGACCTTCTCGTTTTTGAAGAACGAAGTGCCCAGGTCCTGCCGGAGAATCACGTCAGACGCGTAGTTGAAATACTGTACGTGCATCGGCTGGTCCGGATTCACGTTCGTGTAGAGCTGTATCATCCTGTTCAGTCGGTCGATGTCGACGCTCCCGCCGCTCTGCGAGAGAATCACGCTCCGCATCGCCTCCGTCGGACCACCCGGCATGGCTTGGTACAGCAGAAACGAGACCGTCATCGTGACGAGAAACGTCAGTATCGCTTGCCCGAGACGTTTCAACAAATACTTTGGTGTCATTATTAATAGTTTGGCTTCTAGCGTGAGAGGGCTTAATTGTGGTGGTTAAGCCCGTTGGGGGTGCCGTCTCACCTTACTCCGAGTTCGAGCTAATCCATCCGTTCTTGAACGAGAACTCGCCCGGTCGGTTCGTGTTGAGTTCGTAGTCGTCGCCCGTCGGCATGGAGAAGTCCTGCGTGTCGCCCCAGTAGCCGGAGTCTTCCTCGACGAAGACGAAGTCGGGAAGCGCGTAGTTGAACCACTGGACGAGGTCGCGGGTCCGCTCTTTGACCTGCTCTGCAGACTCGGAGTTTGGCAGGTCGTTCATCAGCTGTGCGGGCTGAATCTCCTTGCCGCTGCCCGAAATCTCGGTCGCGCCGACCTCGCTCGGGATGGTCGTCGTAAAGGGCTTGCCCGTCGGGCCGGTCTCGTTCCCGCTGGAGGGGTCGCCGACCTCGATGCCGTAGAAGTTGTTCGAGAAGTACGCCGTCGGGTGCCACAGCGCCTTCGCGACGTGCCATATCCAGAAGATGTCTGCCTCGTACGTTTGGAGGCGCTGGTAGTAGTCGGTCGAGCTGACCGTGCTAATCTTCGTCTGGATGCCGAACGCGTTGAGCTGGTCGTTGAAGACCTTCGTGGCCTGCACCTGGGTGTTGTTGTTCTGCGTGAGGACGGTGAACGTGAAGGACTCGCCGTCGGGGTCGACCCACGTGCCGTTCTCCTTGGTGTAGCCGGCGTCTTCGAGCAGTTGCGTCGCGGTTTCGAGGTCCTTGCCGACCGGGTAGTCGATGAGCTGGTCGACGAAGTCGGAGCCGAGGTACTCCTCGTGAATCGTCGAGCGCAGGGCCGTCTGGTTCTCGGCGGGCGCGCCGACAGTTCCGGCCTGTCGCATCGCGGCGACCATCGACTCGAAGTCCACCGCGTTGACGATGGCGCGTCGGACGGGGAGCCTCGCGATGTGCTCGTTCTTGAAGTTGAACGTGAACTTCTGGGTGCGGAACCAGTTGAGCCGGTAGACGTTCTCGATGTTGTCCGGGTACCGGGACTGCTGGGACTCCGACATGAGCACGTCGGGGTTCATGTCGAGTTGGTCGTTCACCGACAGCGACTCCACGTCGGAGGTCGTCTCGGGGATGATGCGGACGTTCGGGATGTCCGTGCGGCTCGCGTACGGGTGATCTTCGAACTTCTCGAGGATGGTCTCCGAGGAGTTGAAGCCGGTGACGCGGTACAGCGCGTTGCCAAGTCCCTCGTCGATGAGCTGTTGGGTGGTGATGCTCATGTCGAGGAGGTCGCTCGTCACGCTCTCGCGCTCGCTGTCACTCGATGCTTCCTCGTAGCGCGTGAGGTATTCGCGGTAGACCGACCGCGGGGTGTTGACGAACGTCTCGGCGACGTTCGCCTTCATGAGGTTGGGCGAGACGGCCGTCTTGAACGTCCGCTCGATGGTGTAGTCGTCCACGAGCGTGTTGCTCTCGATGGGCGACTGCTCAGGCGACTGCAGGCGGTCGATTTCGAGGCCGATGTAGTAGTCTTCGGCCGTCAGGTCGTCGCCGTTCCACCACTTGAACCCCTCGGGGAACGTCAGCGTGAGCGTCCGCCCGTCGACGCTCATGTCTTCGAGCAGGTCGGGTCGGACCGTCCCGTCGGCGTAGCCGCGCGCGACTTCCTCGAACAGTTGGTCCTGCAGGGTGTGCGCGTAGTTGCCGAGGCTGTAGCGGTTGAACTGCACGTCCGTCGCGGGTCGGCCCGCGGGGTAGTCGAGAGTGTCGTCGGCGATGGTCGCGCCGCCCTCAGTGCTCGTACCGCTGTCCGTGCCGTCTTCGGTGCTGCCGTCTTCGGTCGTCTGCCCCGAGCTATCGAAACAGCCAGCCAGTCCCGCTGTGCCAGCGACCGCCCCGTATTTGATAAGGTCTCGTCTCTTCCAGTTGGTTGAACGTTTTCCAGCCATGCGGTATCATCTATCATGATACTCCCGGTTAATATAGATACTGGATTTGTCCATACTGGCCGTGCCAGAGAAAATAACTATCCTCGTTGTAATTCCTGACTGTCAGGGTTCGATGAACGTCTCTCACCCGCTTCTGGTCGTCCACAAGAGCAGGCCGAGCATCGCGACCGCCAACCCGCCGAACGTCGTCAGTTGGAGATAGACGAGCGCGTGGGTCGTCGTCCCCGGTTCGATAGACGGAAGCGAGATGAGTAGCAGGACGATAGAGGCCAGCGAGATGACGAGGACGAACTTCATCCGGGTCTCGTAGTCGCGGAGCACGTCGGCGAGACTCGTTTCGGGCATGCCTACGTAGAGTACCGCGGTGTATTTCAGTATACTGCCGCCGGGCGACTGCTCCACCAGGCGACGAGTCGAGCGTCGCACGCGGGGGAGAAGGTGCACGGGCCGGTGGCTCGTACTCCCGCCAACCCCGCCCGCGCCGTCTGTTCCTGCGGTAGACTTAGATAAGACGAGACGAAATGCAGGTGCATGGACAGAGGATTAGTACTCATCGAGAACACTGACTCGCACGCGGACCTCCTCCGGGAGGCCAGAGAACACGCGCTCGGCGCGGACGCCGACCTCGTCCTCCTCGTCACGCTCACCGAAGACGAGTTCGAGGAGACCCAGGAGGTCCTCGACACCATCGGCGACGTCGAGCACACGTCGTACACGGAACAGGACGCGTTCAAGGGTGCGATGAACGACGCCGAGGAAGTCGCCCGAGCGGTCTTCGGGACCGACGACGAGGTGTCCTACGAAATCGTCCCGCGAATCGCGAGTGAGAAAGAGCGCGCCGAGACGGTCATCGAAGTCGCAGAAGCGGAGGGCGCGGACCACGTGTTCATCCTCGGCCGGAACCGCTCGCCGACCGGGAAGGCGCTGTTCGGCGACCTCGCGCAGTTCGTGATTCTCAACTTCGACGGCTACGTCACGCTTCACACCGAGTGAGCGTCCCCGCGGCGGTCTGACCCGTCGCCCCCGTTTTTCGGACCCATCGACCGCGTCGCGAGCGGTCGTCAGTTACCGGCCACCAGCCCCGAGCCAAGTAGTCGGCGAGTAGTCGGTCGCCGGTTTCGACACTCCGTTCAGCGCGTCTTGTCCACGACGTAGTCGAGCGTCACGTCGACGCCGGGGTCGGTGCGCCACTCGAAGACGAGGTCCCAACTCCCGGCGGAGCCGTTCCACTCCACGTAGCTCTCCCACGCGTACGTCTCCGACGACCCGGTCGATGCGGGCTTCGCGCGGACCGAGAGCGCCGACGCCTCGAAGTCCTCCGGCTCGTCCACGCTCCCCGGGATGGTCACGTCGGGGAACTCGCTGACGCCCTCGACGCGGGCCGCGGGCGACTCGCCGGCCGAGAGCGTCACCTCGCCGTCGGCGAAGCCGCCGCCGACGTTGTCCCGAACGACCGTCGTGTTCGAGAAAATCCCGATGTTCCGGGTTGTCCCGCCGCCTCGCACGTCGTTGTTGACGATGCGGTTGTGGTTGCACGCCGGCCCGGTTTCGAGGATGCCCCACGTCTGTTTTGGCTCGTCGCGGTCGTCGTAGACGCGGAGGTTGCTAACCGAGATACCTTCCGCGGGAAGCTGTTCGCCGTCGTTCCGCGAGTCGATGCGGACGCCGTCGCCGTTCGTGTTCTTGACGACGCCGCCCTGCACGGTGAAGTCCCGGCAGTTCTGGATGAGAATGCCCTGGTCCTCCGCGCCCTCGATGTTGACGTGGCCGATGGTGATGTCGTAACACTCGGAGACGCCGAAGACGCCCCGGTTGCCACCGCGGCTGACGACCTCGCCGACCGTCACGTCGTGTGCACCGTTGGCGACGCGGAACGTCGCGTAGCCCGCGGGACCGCCCGGTTCGAGGCCGACGACGCTGTTCACCGTCGCGTCGACGGTGTCGTTGAGGAGGACGACGCAGCTCGCGGGGTCGTTGCCGACGACCTGCTCGATTTGGATGCGGTCGACGCCGTAGGTCTCGACGCCGTGGTGGCCGTTCCCCTCGACGTATATCTGCCCCATCTGGATATCGGTCGACCGGGGCGCGTCCCCCCGGCCGTCGATGCGGATGCCATCGCTCGTCACGCCCGTGATGCGGATGTCGCCGAGGCGGACGTTCGAACAACTGGTGAGTCGGATACCCATCGACGCCGGTCCCTCGACGACGAGGGATTCCACTTCGATGTGTTCCGCGCCGACGGCCCGAACGACCGGTGGCACCGACTCCCCGTCGGGAATCGAGAGCGTCACCGGCGCGTCGAGGGTCGTGTAGCTCGGGAGTTCGAGGCTGCCGTCCCCGCCCGTAATCTCGCCGGGCGAGGCGATGAGCACCTTCTCGTTCCACGTCCGCCCCTCGGTGAGGCTGTCGACGGCCGCCTGCGCGACGGGTACGACGCCGTCGCCCGACGCGACTTCGCCGTCCGCGCCGTCCGCGTGGAACGTCCCGTCGTCGTCCTTCCAGACGATAACGTCGGCGTCGCGCGCCGAGGTGTACACGTGGTCCACGTCGAGCGACGCGAGGTTATACAGACTGTTGCCGTTCGCGTCGACGTCGCGATTCCACGGCTTTCCGTCGTTTCCGGGACCGTCCCCGCGGTTCTCTTCGCCGTCGCCGTCGCGTTCCTCATCGGACTGGGCGGCCGCGGTGCCGGACAGCGCCGCGACGCCGGTGCCGCCGAGGAGCGCGAGCGCGGTTCGTCTGGTGAGCGAGGCTCCGTTCGAATCGCTAGCTGTGGGTGTGTCTTTCATACCCACGAATCCGTTTTTAACAAACGTACATAAATTTAATTGCAGAATCAGATTCGCTTGCGTCAGCGACGACGCGTCGACGGAAGAATCGAAAACGGAACAGACGGGACAGACAGCGGGACGTGGCTCGGACTTCGGGACTACTCCGGCGGGCTGTCCCACTCCTCGCCGTCGTCCTGCGGGTGGTAGCCGATCTGCGAGCGGGCGTGTTCGAGGTCGTACCACCGGCGCTGGTTGTCGCTCACGCCGCTGAAGATGCCGAACTCGACGTCGTCGTCCTGCAGACAGCAGTCGATTTCGTGGGCGAAGTCGCGGCGGGACTGCCACATCGCCTTCATGCGCCCGACGGTCTCTTCATACTCGGCGCTCCCGCGCTCGAACTCGCCGTTCTCGACGGCCTGCTCGGCGTCGCCATAGGGGTGGTCGTACTCCGGCATCCGGACGCTGCACACCCGGAGGGCGTAGAACTGCTTGGGGTATTCGTAGTTCTCGACGTAGTACCGGCCCATGTCCTCGCCGTAGGCCTTCGACGCGCCGTAGAACGAGTCGGGGCGGACGGGGTCGTCGTGACCGATGACGAGGCCGTGACCCGGTTCGTAAATCTCGGGGGAGAACTCGTCCTCGTAGCCGCCCATGACGTGGTTGGTCGAGAGGAAGACGAACGATTCAATCTCGTTCTCGCGGGCGACTTCGAGCGCGTTGTACATCCCGATGATGTTGGGCTCGAAGATGTCCTCCCACGTGCCGTCGGTGTAGGGGTACGCCGCCATGTGAATCATGGCGTCCTGTCCCTCCGCGGCGTCGTTGAGTGCGTCGTAGTCGGACACGTCACCGACGACGGTGTCGTAGCCGCCGTAGGGGTGGTCGTCGGGTCGGTCGGAGCGGTTGAAGTACGTGAAGTCGTAGGCGTCGTCGTCGTGCAGGTGGTCTATGACTGCGGTGCCGCACCGGCCATAGACGCCGGTCATCAAGACGTCCATACGAATCCACTCTGACCAAATCGTAATAAATTGATGGGTGACCGCGAAATCCGACTTCGCGCCGAGTCCCCGCCCGCGGTGAACCCCCTCCGTGTCGTCCCCGTCGTCCGGTCGCGAAGCCTGACTACTGTGTCCCAATGACGTAACTCACGGGCGATCTCGCCCGCGAACACCGGATTCGGGACTGACGATGGCTTTATCAGGGTTGACCAAGATTGACTCTACCATGCCACTCGCAGACGACCGTGTACGTAGTCGTCTCCGTGGCGTCGCCGTCGGCTTGCTTACGCCGTTCGACGACGACCTGGAGATAGAACACGACAAACTCGAAGCCAACGCGAAGTCGCTTTCCGGCGACGGTATCTCGTCGTTCCTCGCGGCCGCGAACATCAGCGAATATCACTCGCTGTCCCAACAAGAGCGCGTCGACGTGACGGAGACGAGCGTCGAAGCACTCCCCGACAGCGCCTGCGTCCTCGCCGGCGTCGGCGGGTCGACGAAGGCCGCGACCGACCTGATGGAAGCTTACGACCGCATCGGCGTGGACGCGATGATGGTCATGCCGCCGGACCACACCTACGTCCACGAGCGCGGACTACTCCGCTACTACGAGAAACTCGACGCCGCGACCGACACGCCGCTCGTTCCCTACGTCCGCGGCTTCGACCCCTCGGTCTCTTTCCTCCGCGACCTCTCGCGCATCGAGGGCGTCGTCGGCGTCAAGTACGCCATCGAGGACCCGGTCAAACTCGGCTCCGCCGTCGCCGCCGCGGACGACGACGTGGTCTGGGTGGACGGCCTCGCGGAGCCCTTCGCCGTCTCGTTCTGGAACGAGGGTATCGAGGGATTCTCCGCGGGCGTCAGTAACTTCCGCCCGGAAATCGGTCTCGCGCTGTTCGAGGCGCTCTCCGAGGAGAACTGGGCGCTCGCCCGCGAGATTCGCGACCTGACGCTTCCGTTCCAAGACCTCCGCGGCGAGACGGGCCAGGACAACGACCTCCCCGGCGCGATAAGCGTCCCGGTGGTGAAGAAGGGGCTCGAACTGGCCGGCCTGCACGGGGGGAACGTCCGCGAGCCGATCCGCCCGCTGTCGGCCGGCGACGAGCGCCGCGCCGAGGAACTGTACGAGGAACTCGACGACGGCATCGCCCGCGTCATCGACTGAACCGACGACTGCGACCGGAGCACGAACCGACGGCTCCGACCGCACCGACACCGACTGACCACGCTCACCACACCTGTCTGACGCCGCTCGACGACATCCGTCGGAAGCGTCCCACCCATTCTTCGCCGCCTCGCGGTTCCCTCGCTCCGCTGTTGAGACATTTCCACGTCTCACTGATCCGTTCGTGTCTCACCGGACTACCGACCCACAACAATCGCGATACACCCTCACTTCCGGCAGTTGAGCGACTATATCCCCGAGATTGACCGCACGAGATCGGCGTCACACTCCATTTTGTTCGCCGGTGGGGAACGAAGATTCGGCGAATTGTGCCCAATCCTTCACTCTGGATGGGTTTCACGTTCCCCGGTGGCGAACTCGGGAGTTTGAGGCTCTAAGTGGGCTTATGATGGCGTTTAGGTGGTTTGAGGTATTGGTCGGCTGTGCGTCCCACACGGCGAATGCGCGAATTCGGCGCTATAGCCGTCGATACATTACAAACATATGTCTGTAATCTTCCCGCCTCGGGAACCGACGATGCCAATTCGGCGTCAGTCTCCGTCCAGTTTCGTCGCGCCCATCGCCGCGCGTCGGTCGCCGGAGGTAGCGATAAGTAGGTGTGGCGTGTGCGAGACTCACACGGTATGCAGCACGACGATATCCAGCACGACGACATTCAGTTCCACAACGTCAGGGCGCTCCAACGGGTTCGACCCCGTGAGGGTCTTCGATTGCTCCGCGTTCCGGAGGCGGTCAGGAGCGGCCTGAACACCGGCGCGCAGACGCGGATGTCCCACCCGGCGGGGACCGAGATTCGGTTCGTCCCGGAGGCGGAGACGGTCCGCATCACGCTCTCTTCCGAGGAGCGCGACAGCCTCGTTCGTCCGTTCTGGGGGGATTTTCAGGCGACAGGTGAGGAGTTCACGCTCGGGCCGGAACCGAAGACGGTCGAACTGTCTCCTCCGGAGTCGCTTTCCGACCTCGACCCCGACGCCACCGGCGAGATGCGCTACGCGCCCGAGGTGTGCCGACTCATCTTCCCCGGCGACCACCGCGGCGGCCACATCTACTACCACGACGTCGAGGGCGCGCGGCGGCCGCCGACTGCCGACGAAGTTCCCAGTCTCCGATACCTCGCGTACGGCACGTCGATTACGGAGGGAGAGGACCCGTCGGCGGAGATGCTCACGTACGTCAACCAGACGGCCCGGCGGCTCGGCGCGGACCCGATAAACCTCGGCTCCTGCGGGACCGCCTATTGTGACCCCGCGATGGCCGAGCACATCGCCGCCCGCGACGACTGGGACGTGGCGACGCTCTCGCTTTCAGTGAATATGGTCGGTCGGTTCTCGCCCGACGAGTTCCGCGAACGGGCCGCGGACATGGTCGAGACCGTCGCCGCGGCGAACCCGACGAAACCCGTCGCCTGCATCACGCTGTTCCCGCACGTGCGCGAGTACAAGCGTGACCACGAGGAAGCGACGCTCTCCGAGACGTTCCGCGAGCACCTCCGCGACGTGGTCGCCGAGTGCGGCTACGACAACGTCCATCTCGTCGAGGGGCCCGACCTCTTGCCGACCGCCAGCGGGATGACGACCGACCTCGTTCACCCCGGCGACGACGCGATGATTCGCATCGGCGAGCGCCTCGCGCGCGAGCTCGAATCCCTCATGGACGATTAACCGGGATATGCGCGACTCAGGCGCTCTCGTGGTCGAATTACCCGAACGGAATCTCCGCGAGCGTAACACGGAAGGACCCCCCTGTTCGATGGAAGGGTATGACCGTCGCCGCAAATCTGGGCTACATGCTCGGGGTGCTCTGCCTCGGGGCGCTAGCGAAGCGTCTCGGTCTCCTCGACAGTAGCCGTCGCGACAAACTCACGTTCTTCGCGTTCGCCTTCGCGCTCCCCGCGCTCGTGTTCACCTCGACGTACGACCAACCGATTCGCGAGGTCATCGAGCCGACGCTCCTTCTGGGCTTCTGGCTCGTCCTCTTTACGATGCTCGCCGTCGGGTGGGTCGTCCACCGCCGGGTGTCGCCGGACTCGGTTCGCAGCGTCGCCATCGTCCAGTCGTACTACTCTAATCTCGGCTTCCTCGGCCTCCCGCTCGTCAGTTCGACGTTCGGGTCGCTGGCGTCGGCGAAAGCGGCCGTCATCCTCGGCGTCGGCGCGCTCACGCACGTCCCGCTGACCATCACCGTCCTTGTCCTCGTCAACGGCGCTGACGTATCGTTCAGAGAGGAGTTTGTCGGCGTGCTCAAGACGCCGGTCATCCCCGCACTCGTGCTGGGCCTCTCCTTTTCCGGGCTCGGCCTCGGCGTCCCCGGTGTCCTCCTGACGGGCCTCGACGCGCTCGCCTCGCTCGCCCTCCCCGTGGCACTGCTCTCCATCGGCGCGTCGCTCACTATCTCCACTGAGTCGTTCGACTTCCGCACCGTCGGGGCCGTCGTCGGCAGCAAGGTCGTTCTGATGCCGCTCCTCGCTTTCGCCGTGTTCTCGACGTTCGCATCGAGTTGGACGACGGTCCAGGCCGGCGTGACGATGCTCGCGACGCCGACCGCCGTCTCGTCGTTCGTCTACGCGAACGAACTCGGTGGCGACGCCGACCTCGCGTCGATGAACGTGTTCGCCACGACAGCCGTCTCGGTCGCGACGCTCTTCGTCGTCCTTCAGTTCCTGCTCTGAGGCGGTCGCGCCTCGTCGGTATCCTTCTGAACGCTCCAAATTCGCTTCGCTCACGCCTTGCGACGGTCACGAGCGCGCGGTGGGCGTCGCCGCTCGGCATGAGAAGCTTACTTAGTGATGGGTGTGCATGGCTAACTCGTATGTCGAGAACTTACGGTAACTTCATCGACGGCGAATGGACCGACTCCCAGTCGGGAGAGACGTTCGAAGTGACGAACCCCGCGGCGGCCGGCGAAGTCGTCAGCATCCACCCAGCGTCCTCCGAAGCGGACGTCGAGGCGGCGCTTGACGCGGCTGTCGCCGCGCAGGACGAGTGGGCGTCGACACCCGGCCCGTCCCGCGGCGCGATTCTCCGCGAGGCCGGCAACAACCTCGAAGCGCGGAAAGAAGAGGCGACCGAGGTGCTCGTCCGCGAGGAGGGCAAGACGCGCTCCGAGGCGGGCGGCGAGGTACAGCGCGCCATCGACATCTTCCACTACTACGGCGCGAAGGCCCGGGACTTCGGCGGCACCGTCAAGTCCGCCAGCGCCCCCGGGAAGGACCTCTACACGAAGCACGAACCCCTCGGCACGGTCGCGCTCATCACGCCGTGGAACTACCCCATCGCCATTCCGGTCTGGAAGCTCGCCCCGGCGCTCGCCGCCGGCAACACGGTCGTCCTCAAGCCGGCGTCCGAAGCTCCGGGCGTCGTCTCCATTGTCCTCGAATGCCTCGACGACGCGGGCCTCCCGGCCGGCGTGGCGAACACCATCACCGGCTCCGGCAGCGAGGTCGGCGGCCCGCTCATCGAGAGCGAGCGCATCGACGGCGTCTCCTTCACCGGCAGCACCGCCGTGGGGACGATGGTCGCCGAGACGGCCGCGGTCGACCTCAAGCGCGTCCAGTGTGAGATGGGCGGGAAGAACCCGACCGTCGTGATGCCCAGCGCGGACATCGAAGACGCCGCCGAGACCGTCGGCGTCGGCGCGTTCGGCACGACCGGCCAGTCGTGTACGGCCACCTCGCGCGCCATCGTCCACGAGGACGTGTACGACGAGTTCGTCGCGGCCATCTCCGACTACGCCGAGTCGCTCGTCGTCGGCGACGGGCTCGACGACCCCGACATGGGCCCGCACGTCTCCGAGAACGAACTGTCCTCGACGCTCGAATACATCGACATCGGCGCTTCGGAGGGTGCGACGCTCGAAGCCGGCGGCAGCCGGCTCTCTGGCGACGACTACGACGACGGCTACTTCGTCGAGCCGACGGTGTTCTCCGGCGTCGAAAACGACGCTCGCATCGCCCAAGAGGAGATTTTCGGACCCGTGCTGGCGGTCGTCAAGGCTGACTCCTTCGAGGACGCGCTCGACCTCGCCAACGATGTTGACTATGGCCTGTCGGCCAGCATCGTCACGCAGGACCTCAGCGAAGGCAAGCGCTTCGTCAACGAGGTCGAAGCGGGCGTCGCGAAGATCAACGAGAAGACGACCGGTCTCGAACTCCACGTCCCCTTCGGCGGCTACAAGGACTCGTCCACCAACACGTACCGCGAGCAGGGCGACGCCGGCCTCGACTTCTTCTCGTCGGTGAAGACCATCTACGAGAACTACTGAGCCGCGGGCCCGCGCGCTCAGGAGAACTTCGTGTTCAGTTCGATGACGTTCGCGGCGCTCCGGACGTAGTCCGCGAGTTCGCCGTGCAGGCGGTCCTCGGTAAACCGGCTCGACGGGCCGGTGATGCTGATCGCGCCGAGGATTGTCTCGTCGTTCTTGACCGGTGCGGAGACGCAGCGCAGGCCGTTGATGTTCTCCTCGTCGTCGATGCCGTACCCTTGCTCGCGGATGGTCTCGAGTTCCTCGAACAGCTCTTCGGGTCCGGTGATGGTGTTCGCCGTCTTGGGTTCGTACTCCATCGCCGCCGCGATTTCCTCGATGCGCTCGGGAGGGAGGTACGCGAGAATCGTCTTGCCGAGCGACGTGGAGTACATCGGCTGTTGGGTTCCCACCCTCGACAGCGTCTCGACGGCGTGTTCGCCCTGCGCCTTGTGGAGGTACGAGACCATCCCGTACTCCTCGACGCCGAACTGGACGATTTCGCCCGTCTCCTCGGCCAGCGAGTCGACCTCCTTTTGGACGATGTCGAAGTTGCCTATCTGGTCGCGGACGTGTGAGGCGACGTTGAGGAAGCGCAGACCGAGACGGTAGCCGTCGCCTTCGCGCACGATGATTCGCCGCTCTTCGAGCGTTCGGAGGTGGCTGTGGACCGTGCTCTTCGAGTGGCCGAGCTCGTCGGCGATTCGCGTCACCCCGATGCCCGCCTCCTCCTGCAGGAGGTCGATGATATTGAACGCTATCTGGACCGAGCGGATTGTTCGGCCGGGGCGTTTGTTCGGTTGGGGGCTCATGGTGTGACAGTCGAACCCGAGCCGTATATATTTGTTCCCGCCTGGGGAACGTGTCCGTTGCGACGAACGAGCGCTCCTCGGTTTCGGACTGACTGCCCGACCGGCGCGCACGGCCGCCGTCAGGTGCTGGCGCGACGCCATGGGATACATTTTTCATCCTCGCACGTATTCGTGTGGGTACTGTACTCATGCCAACAGACGAGCCTACACCAGTCCAGCGCGCCGCGTCGTATCTCCGGTCGTTGGACATCGACGGACAGTCGTGGATTGCCGGCGTCGCCATCAACGGCCTGCTCGCCGAGGGTGGAGACGAGTCGGTCGAGCGCGCGAAGCACTTCGTCGACACCGCGGTGGCGACCCAGAACGACGCCGGGCAGTTGAGTTACGGCCCGAGCTACCCGATTGAGGTTTTCAGCCACGGCCGCGAGTACGAGGCGAGCTGGGAGCTGACCGTCAAGAAGTGCATGAACACGAACAACAGCACCGCCATCGGCCACGGCGTCCTCGACTTCTACGACAGCACGGGCGAGGACCGCTACCTCGAGGCGGCCGAGCGCGCTTACGAGTCGCTTCTGTCCTTCGAGCGGACCGAAGACGGCGGCATCCCCCACCACGACCCCGAACTCGCGGGCATCAAGTCGCTGTGGATCGACTCCGTCTACATGATGTGCCCGTTCCTCGCCCGCTACGGCGCGGCCGCGGGCGACGACGACGCCTTCGACGAGGCGGTCGACCAGATCCTGATTCACGCCGCGCACCTCCGCGACGGCCACACGGGCCTGTTCCGTCACATCTGGGTCGAACAGCCGAACCACTACCCGCAGGGCGCGTTCTGGGCCCGCGGCAACGGCTGGGCTGCCGCCGCGTCGGCTGACGTGCTCGAACGGCTCCCCGAGGACCACCCGAAGCGCGACGACCTCATCGACCTGTTCCGGTCGCACTGCGAGGCGCTCCTCCCGCTGCAGGACGGCAGCGGCTTCTGGCACAACCTCGTCGACGACCCGCACACGCCGCTGGAGTCGTCGGGGACGCTCATGTTCGCCTACGCGTTCGCCCGCGGCATCGACCTCGGAATCCTCGACGAGGAGACCTACCGCCAACCCGCCGAAGACGGACTCGCGGCCGTCTCCCGCGTCGTCGGCGAGGACGGCGCAGTCAACCGCGTCGCCGGGCCGCCGGGCGGTCCCGAAGCACCCCTGACGGACACGCCCTACGGGCAGGGTTGGTTCCTCATGGCCGCGGCCGCGCTCGACTGAACCTCTCGACCCCCGGTATCCTTCTCGGCGCTTTCGGAGCCGGCACCACAGTTATGCGCTCCGGCGAACATTGACGAACGAACGCGAGCGACAGAAGACACCATGACCTACCACGCAGGCATCATCGGCACGGGCGGCATCGCAGGGATGGGCATCCTCGGCATGCACGACGAGGAGGCCATCGGCAGAGAGAAAATCGACGCGAGTCACGCGGGTGGCTACGCCGCGACCGACGACATCGAACTCGTCGCCGTCGCCGACGTGGACGAGTCGAAACTGGACACCTTCGGCGAGGCGTGGGACATCCCCGCGGACCGCCGGTACGTCGGCCACGAGGCGATGCTCGAAGCCGAGGACCTCGATGTCGTGTCGGTCTGCACGCCGTCGTTCCTCCACCGCGACCACGTCGTCGACGCCGCGCGCTCCGCCGCCGACCCCTCGGTCATCTGGTGCGAGAAACCCATCGCGTCGTCCGTCAGCGACGCCGAGGAGATGGTTGCCGTCTGCGACGAGACCGAGACGGAACTCGTCATCAACCACTCCTTTCGGTTCACGGACAAGCTTCGACGACTCCGCGACCTCGTCCGCGAGGACGGCATCCTCGGCGACGTGAAGTCCGTGAGCGCGCAGTACCGGATGGAACTCATGCGGAACTCCACGCACGTCCTCGACACGCTCGTCTACCTCCTCGACGCGCGGGCGTCGCGGGTGAGCGGGCACATCACCGGCGAGAACGAGGCGCTCGACGCGCTGGACGCCACGGAGTCGGTCGTCGACGCCGGCGGCGGCGGGCACGTCGTCATGGACGACGGCACGTTCGTCACCGTGGACTGCACGATTCCGCGCGACATCTCGTCGATGACGCTGAGCTTCATCGGCACCGAGGGCAAGCTCTACATGAACAACGACGACGGCGAGTGGCGCTACTGGTCGCTCGAAGACGGCGAACACGTCGAGCGACCGCTCCCCGGCATCGAGGGCGCGTGGACGTGGGAATCGGACTACAAGGGGTCGTTCGCCAACGCGGCGGCCCACGTGCAGGACCTCCTCGACGGGACGACGGAGAACTACTCGCCCGGCGTCGCGGCGACCCGTTCGCTCGAAATCATCGTCGGGTTCTACCTCTCGCACTACACCGATTCGACGGTCGATATCCCGCTTCCGGGACCGCTCCGTGAGGTTCCAATCACGTCGTGGTGAGCCGCAGTCGGTCGACCAGTCGCTCACGCCGGAAAGGCATCCGGCATGGCCGGACGGTCTTCTGACACCGGTTCCAGAACTGAATCGACTGGATACGGCGCGTAGAGGCCTAAATGGTGCAGTACCGTGTTTTTCATTGCCCTCTCCCGCGGTGGTCGTTCAGTCCGGCCGGTCGAAGCTGCGCTCCGAGATATATCCGTGGCACTCCGCGTAGAAACAATTTCAAATTACAAATATATGGATGTAATGATTGGGGCCGTACAACCCGCTTAGACGGCAATCGCGTACATCGAGTCGTCGTACTACTCTGTTAGCGGGTGACGCTCGACGGTCGACTCGGGCCGTACCGAGTTTCCGCCAGTGGCGGATGAGTATCCGGATGGACCGGAGTGAACGATTTCGCCGAGATGCGGCTATTTGTGCGCCGCTACCTCGCGGTAACTGCGAGATTGGGGTAATTCGTCCAGCTGTATTCTCGGTGAGAAATTCGTTGTGGATGGCGGATCCTCCGCCATGGCCGGATATTCTTCGCCCTCGAACGTCAGACCATCCGGTAGACTTCGTCCATCCAACTGTCGTCGGTCTCGACGGTGATGCCGCTCATGACCTCC
Source organism: Haloferax sp. AB510 (assembly GCF_024136985.1). NCBI lineage: Archaea > Methanobacteriati > Methanobacteriota > Halobacteria > Halobacteriales > Haloferacaceae > Haloferax > Haloferax sp. AB510. The sequence continues at coordinate 26,945 of NZ_JAMYJY010000003.1, read as the reverse complement.
GCCCAGTCGGCTTGCGCCTCGCTGTTGTCCATTACCTCTTGGATGGCTTCCGGGTCGTCGACTTCCATGAAGCCGAAGACGTGGCCGTCCTTCTCGAAGACGCTGTAGGTCTGTAGTCCGGCGTCGGAGTCCAAGTAGGCCGATTCGAGCGCCTCGGGGACGTTCTCGTGTTTCGTTCGGTACTCCTCTCGCTTGCCGTCTTTAATCTCCAGGTGGAACGCGATTCGCGCCATACGCCCTTCGATTCGGTGGCACCCGTCTTAGCTTTTCGGCGGGTAAGATTTAGTACGGGAACGCCCGTCGTCCACTGTAATGATAGATACCCATACCCACGCGTGGGGTGCGGCGAGTCCGGAACACCCGTGGACCAACGGCCCCATCTTGGACCTCGTGGACAGCTTCGACGTACACACCGTCTACACCGCCGAACGCCTGCTCGCCGATATGGACCGAAACGGCGTGGACGAGGCCGTCGTCGTGGGCTACCCTATCTGCGACTGGACGGACAACTGGTACACCCGACGGGTCGCCGCGGAGTACGACCGACTCCACGGCATCGTGATGCTCGACCCGTTCGCCGACGACGCCGTCGACCGCCTCGACCGCTGCATGGAGACCGACGGCGTCTTCGGCTTCCGACTCGGCGCGGCCTGCCCGTACGACCGGATGTGGGAGACGTTCGACCCGAGCGTGACGTGGCTCCGAGAGAGCGTCGAGGAGACCGCCTTTTGGGAGGCCGCGGTCGAACACGACGCTACGGTTCAGATTCTCTGCGACCACGGCCAGCTCGACCAGGCGCTCGAACTCGTCGAGTCGTATCCCGAACTCACCTACCTGTTCGACCACTTCGCTCACGCGGGCCCGGAGACGCCCACCGACGAGGGCACGTTCAGCCGGTTCGCCGACCTCGCGGAACACGACTCGGTCGCGGTGAAGGTCTCGGAAATCGTCCACATGTCCGACTCGGCGTTCCCCTACGCCGACATGCACGACCACGTCCGGTGGCTCCTCGACACCTTCGGTCGCGAGCGGGTCGTCTGGGGCTCCGACTACCCCAACGTCAGCGACGTTGCCAGCTACGCGGAGGCGTGCAACTGGCTCAAACAGGTCGATTCGCTGTCGAAGACCGACCGGTCGTGGCTGACCGGGAAGTCGTTCCGGCGGCACGTCGACCTCGGGTGAGCCGTCGTCTTACTGTTCGTGATGGCGGACACAAGGCATGTCGCCGGATATAGCCAACAGCTTGCCCGGTGTAGCCGCGGCTGCAGCCGCGCTACGGCCGAAATTCTCCACCCGCACCCAAACATATTAATCGGTGTGTTCACATGGTGTAAACGAGACGATCCCACACGGTCATTTGCAACTATGAAAGCCATTATTCAGACCGGGCCGCGCTCGGTAGAGACACAAGAGCGGGAGGTTCCCACTCCCAGTGCAGACGAACTGCTCATCAAGGTCCACACCGCGGGTCTCTGCGGTAGCGACGCCCACGCCTACAAGTACGACGGCGGCTACGAGTGGATTCCCATCCCGCGCATCATGGGCCACGAGTACTCCGGGACGGTCACGGAAGTCGGCGAGAACGTCGAGACGTTCGAGGTCGGCGACAAGGTCGTCGAGGAGCCGATTCACGACTGCGGCCACTGTTTCCAGTGTCAGAACGGCCAGCCCAACGTCTGCCAGAACTTCTCTATTACGGGCATGCACCGCGACGGCGCGTACACGGAGTACGTCACCGTCACGCCCGAACACGTCCACGCGGTGCCCGAGGGCGTTCCCCTCCGGCACGCCGCCATCACCGAGCCAACGAGCATCGCCACGCGCGCGGTCCTCGACCAGTCGGTGACGACGCCCGGCGACAACGTCCTCGTCGAAGGGCCGGGCCCCATCGGCATGCTCGTCGCCGCCGTCGCCGACTCCCTCGGCGCGAACGTCGTCGTCTCCGGCCTCGGACAGGACGCGGCGTATCGCCTCCCGCTACTCGAAGACCTCGGCATCGACACGGTGAACCTCCAGGAGGAAGGCGGCCTCGACGAGCGGGTCGAGAGCCAGACCGACGGCATCGGCTTCGACGTGGTCTTCGACGCGACGGGCCACCACAGCGGCGTCGTCTCTGGGAACGACGTGGTCCGCAAGGGCGGCCAAATCGTCGTCGTCGGCATCCCAAACTCGCCGAGCGAACTCAGCCTCACCTCGACTGTCCGCGGTGAAATCGACATCAACACCTCCTACGGCTCGACGTGGACCAACTTCGAGCAGGCGCTCCGCCTGATGGAGCGCGGCGAAATCGCGGTCGACAAGATTCTCGACACCTCCTACAGCGTCGATGAGCCGGCCGAGGCGTTCGAGGCCTTCCTTGACTCCGAGACCTGCAAGCCGGTCTTCCAGTTCGACGGCTGAAACGACGCGAAAGAGGCACCCCACCGAGGCGTCGCCGTCTCATCACCGACCGATTCGAGGCTTCTTTGACCGACTGACGGCGGGGCCGACCGACTGACGAAACAGCGACCTCTCCGGGCTATGGGTCGCTCAACGACAGAAACTATTTTACCCGTGCCGATTGGATGTGAGGTCGTACCAAACAAATCATGGAGATTACAGACATCTCAGCGACGAAAATCAGCAACGAGTCGTGGGGCGAGTTCATCGAATTCCCGCTCGTCACCATCATGTCGAAGTACGACGAGTACCGCAACGTCGACGGGGAGAACCCGCAGGCCCGCCGCAAGTGGATGGGCCCCGTGGGCGACGTGGTCGTCGAGGTCGAGACGGACGCGGGCATCACCGGCGTCGGCGTCGGTAACTGGGGCACGGGTGCCATCGCCACCGTCGTCGAGGAGACGCTCTCGAAAATCGTCGTTGGCGAGGACCCGATGCAGCGCGAACTGCTCTGGGAGCAGATGTACCGCGCCACGCTGCCGTTCGGCCGGAAGGGCGTCGCGGTCATGGCCATCAGCGCGGTCGACCAGGCGCTGTGGGACATCGCCGGGAAGGACGCCGGCAAGCCGGTGTACGAACTGCTCGGCGGTCCCACCAAAGACGAGATTCCCGCCTACGCGTCGAACCTCCACCCCGTCGACATGGAGAAACTCGAGCGCGAGGCCATCCAGTACGTCGAGGAGGGCTTCGACGCGATGAAGCTCCGCTTCCTCCACGGCCCCGAGGACGGCCGCGCGGGCATGAAGAAGAACGAGGAAATCGTCGCGACCGTCCGCGACGCCGTCGGCGACGACATCGAAATCGCGGGCGACGCCTACATGGGCTGGTCGGTCAAGTACGCCAAGGAGATGACCCAGCGCCTCGGCAAGTACGACATGGCGTGGGTCGAGGAGCCGGTTATCGCCGACGACATCTCCGGCTACGCCGAGGTCCGCGAGGCCGCCCCGATGCCGATTTCGGGCGGCGAACACGAGTTCACCCGCTGGGGCCACGAGGACCTCCTCGAAGAAGGTGCGGTCGACATCCTCCAGCCCGACGTGGGCCGCGTCGGCGGCATCACGGAACTCCAGAAGGTCGCCGACATGGCCGAAGTCCACGACGTGCCCGTCATCCCGCACGCCGGCACGAACCCGACGCTCCACGCCATCGCCGGCCACACGAACATGCCGATGGCGGAGTACTTCCCGACGCCCGAGTGGTTCGAGGAGCGCCAGGAGAAACGCGAGTCGACCTACGCCGACGCCATCTTCCAGAACCCGCCGTCGCCGGAAAACGGGTCGATTCCGCTCCCTGACGAACCCGGCGTCAGCACGCAACTGAACCGCGAGGCGCTCGAACACTTCGCCATCGAGTAACGATGTCTGACATCAGTTTCGAGTACAACGTCCCCGTCTTCGCCGGCGCGCCCGACGAGGGGACCGAGCCGACGCACCGCGACACGCCGCAGTACGAGTCGCTCGACTGGGAGACGACCAAGATGGGCGTCCAGAAGGCGGAGGAACTCGGCTTCGACGCGGCGTGGGCACCCGACCACCTGCTGTTGGGCCGCGACCACGCCGAGTACGAGTGCTGGACGCTGCTGTCGGCCATCGCCGGTTTCACCGAGGACATCAACCTCGGCTCGCTCGTCCTCTGTAACGACTACCGCAACCCGGCGCTCGTCGCCAAGATGGCGGCCACGCTCGACGTGATTTCCGACGGGCGGCTGGAACTCGGCCTCGGCGCAGGCTGGCACGAGCCGGAGTACGACGCCTACGGCTGGGAGTACCGCGACGGCTTCGAGCGCCTGATGCGCCTCGACGAGTCCATTCGCCTCATGAAGCGCATGTGGGCCGCCGGCAGCGACGGCGCGAGCTTCGACGGGAAGCACTACCAAATCGAGGACGCCTACTGCGTGCCGGGCCCCGTTCAGGACCCGCACCCGCCGATTCTCGTCGGCGGACAGGGCGAGGAGGTCACGCTCAAACTCGTCGCCAAGCACGCCGACGTGTGGAATACCGACGTGTTCAACGGCGACGTGGAGACGCTCGAGCACAAAATCAGCGTCATCGAAGACCACTGCGAGACCGTCGGCCGCGACCCCGACGAAATCGAGTACTCGTGGGACGGGCACGTCATCTGCACGCGCGACGAGGAGAAGTTCGACCGCCTGCTCGACCTGATGACGCCCATCCAGTTCGAAGAGGAGTACCAGGACCAAGCGCCCATCGTGACGGAGGAAGACGCCCGCGAGTACTTCATCATGGGGACGCCCGAGGAGTGCGCGGAAGCTATCGAGCGCCGCATCGACGCGGGCGTGACGAAGTTCCAGGGCTGGTTCATCGACTTCCCCGACACCGACGGCATGGAACTGTTCGCGGACGAAGTCATCCCGCAGTTTAGCTGAGACGTCCCACAGGTCGAGCGTGCCGCGCTCGGTCGCCTCGGGTACTCGCTTTCTTTCTTGCTATCTTCGCGTCATTCGTCTACCTGAATAGCCACAATATCTGAATTATCTAGATTATTTAAATTTCTCACACGGAGTTCATCGCTCGTGACACCTCCTCATTTCCGGCCATAGCGGAAAGACATTTGAGGGATGAGGATTCATAACCAACTATGGCGAAGGACGTTCCGGTCAACGCGGTCAAAATCTCGCTCGAACTCGTCGATCTCCTGCGGGAGCTCGACGGGGCGGGCGTCTCGGAGGTAGCCAAGCAACTGGACAAGCCGACCAGCACGATTCACGACCATCTGCGGACGCTGGAGCAACAGGAGTACCTCGTCAAGGAGGGCGACACCTACTACGTCAGCACGCGGTTCCTCCAGTTAGGCGCTCACGCGCGGTCTCGCCAGAAGGTGTTCAAAATCGCGCGTCCCGAGATAAACGAGCTCGCGCAGGTGACCGGCGAGCACGCGAACCTGATGATAGAGGAACACGGCGTCGGCGTCTTCCTGTACCGGTCGCGGGGCCCCGACGCCGTCCGGCTGGACACCCACTCGGGGATGCGTGTCCCGCTGCAGACGACGGCCCTCGGGAAGTCAATCATGGCGAACCGGCCGCGAGAGGAAGTCGAGCGAATTCTCGACCGCCACGGGTTAGAGGCGGTGACGGACCGCTCTATCACGGACCGCGAGGAACTGTTCGACGTGTTGGAGCAGGTCCGCGAGCGCGGCTACTCGTACGACGACGAAGAGCGCGTCAAGGGCATGCGCTGTGTGGCCGCGCCGATACTCAACGAGGACGACTACGCCATCGCCGCCGTGAGCGTCTCGGGGCCGAAAAGCCGGATGCGCGAGGAGCGCTTTACCGAGGAACTGCCGAACCAGATTCTCAAGAGCGCGAACGTCATCGAAGTGAACCTGACGTACTCGTAGTCGGCGGACCGCGGACCCACCTCGACCGTCGCAATGCTGCGTAGAGCGCAACAGTTAGGTATCACGGTGTGGCAGAGTGTAACGATGCAACTCGTTCGATACACCGCGGGCGGTGCCCCCGAATGGGGCGTCCGCCGCGACGACGACGTCGTCCCGCTCTCCGGTCTCCGCGAAGACGTCACCGTCCAGAACCTGAACAGCCCCGGCTTCCTCACCGTCGTCGAGGACGCCGCAGACGCCGCCGAGGATCAGTCGGTCCTCGTCGAGGACGTGAAGCTCCTCGCGCCCGTGCCGCGCCCCGGAAAAATCGTCTGCGTCGGACTCAACTACCACGACCACGCCGAAGAACAGGACGAAGAGGTGCCCGAACGTCCGCTCCTGTTCGGGAAGGCCGGCACGTCCGTCACGAACCCCGGCGACCCCATCGTCCACCCGTCGGCCATCGACGAGGTCGACTACGAGGTCGAACTCGGCGTCGTCATCGGCCAGACGGCCAAGAACGTCGACGCCGAGGACGCCTTCGACTACGTCGCGGGCTACACGGCCATCAACGACGTGAGCGGCCGCGACGCCCAGTTCGACGACGGCCAGTTCTTCCGCGGCAAGAGCTACGACACGTTCGCCCCGATGGGGCCGACGTTCGTCCCCGAGGGCGACCTCGACCCGCACAACCTCGACGTCGCCTGCCGCGTCAACGGCGAGACGAAACAGGAGTCCAACACCTCCGAGTTCATCTTCGGCGTCGACGAGGTCGTCGAGTACATCAGTAACATCACGACACTCCGACCCGGTGACGTTATCTCCACCGGCACGCCCGGCGGTGTCGGCATCTTCCGCGACCCGCCGGAACTGCTCGCGCCGGGCGACAGCGTCGACGTGGAAATCGAGGGCATCGGCACGCTCACCAACCCCGTCGTCGCCGAGCGCGACGAGTAACCGGCCGGCGTACAGCGCAATTATTTATACGATATCCCGGTACTACCGACTATGAGCACGCACACAGACACCCGACTGAGAGACAGGCATATCGTCGTCACCGGCGGTGCGCGCGGCATCGGCCGCGGCATTGCGGTCCGCTGCGCCCGCGCCGGAGCTGACGTATCGATTTTCGACACGAAGCCCGAGGTGGCCGCGGAGACGGCCGAACTCGTTCGCGAGGAGGGCGGCGAGGCCGAGGTGTACGAGGTCGACGTGACCGACGCCGAGGGCGTCGAAACCGCCGTTGACGCCGCGGTCGAGTCGCTCGGCGACATCCACGGCCTCGTGAACAACGCGGGCGTTCAGCAGGCCATCCCGCTTCTCGAAACGACCGAAGACGACTGGGACCTCCACTTCGAAGTGAACGCCAAGGGGACGTTCCTCGTCTCCAAGGCCGTCGCCGCCCGGATGGTCGACCGCGAAACCGAGGGGAGCATCGTCAACATCTCGTCGGTCGGCGCGGAGCGACCGTTCGCCGGACAGGGTGCGTACGGCGCGTCCAAGGCGGCCGTTCTCGCCTTCACGACCGTGCTGGCGAAGGAACTGAGCGACCACGGCATCACCGTCAACGCGCTCAAGCCCGGCACCGTCGAGACGCCGATGGTCGAGGCGTGGCTCGACGAACACGCCGAGCAGTCGGGCAAGTCGCCGGACGAAATCCTCGCGGAGACGCTCGACGTGCACATCCTCGACCGAATCGGTCAACCCGAGGAAGTCGGTCACGTCGCGGTCCTCCTGCTCTCCGAGGAGGGCGACTGGATAACCGGCGAGTCCATCGCCGTCGACGGCGGCTACCTCAAGCAATAGCGCCTCTTTCGACGGGCTTCGAGGCGTTTCACCACCACCGCCGGCGTCTCGTTTTATTCGATTCGATACGTCCACTTCGTCGACTGCTGTCCGGAGACACTGATACGGCTGAAATCGACACTTTAGGATTCAATACGTCGGTTTCGCATCGGTGCTCACGACGAACGATTCTCGTCCGGCATCGTCGGACGTATTTTGCGTCGTATCTCGGCAGTCAGTTGGTCCGGAGACCCGACGCGAACTGACGCGACGGCGCTGAACCGGGGTGCCCGAGACGCCCATGATGGGGCCGTCTCGACCCGCGTCGCGGAATGTCGCCAATGCCCGGCGGCTCCTGGTCGCCTTCGAGCATCGGCGTCGAACCGGCGGCTTCGGGCGTGATTCACACGCTACTCACAACGGTTGCCAAGTACATAATTATTATATGGGTGTGATTCGTAGTAGCACATGGTCGGAGCAATCTGACCCATGTGTGATCAGCATCTCGTGCGACCAGCACGATAGCCATCAGTACGTCAGTCATACTGTACGCGCGGTAGCCCCCACCGAGTACGCCTGCCCAACTGGTACTCATGAACGCGTGGGATGGCTACCTCTCGAGCACAACGTCCCATTGATGCTCCATTTTTCGGCCGTCTCCCGTTGTTACGTAGCGTCTGCGTTCTCGACTCCAGCTCCGCGTTACTACTCGGTCTCCGCGTGAGTTACCGAACTCCATATCATCCGACATTGCCGGATAGTAACGGTTCGATTCCGACGAACGCGCCTCGCCGAGTGTGACGAATCGCTCTCCAAACCTGAAGATATTTTACGTTACCGTGTGAATCACGGGTAATGGGTACCGATCAAAGCACGAACCGTCGCCTAAGCAAGGTAGAACGGGTCATCGAAACGTACGACTTGGACGGATTCGGCGAGCAGCTCGCCGACCGCTGGACGGCTCCTGAGGACAGCGACAGCCTCCGTGACCTCGCGGACCTGATGAACGAGAAGGTGCTCGACGCCGCGCTCCGCGAGGCGGGTGAGGACGTTCTCGAAGGTGAGGTGGAGAACCTGTACACGCTCCTCACCGGGGACGAGACCACGGAGGGGATGCGCGTTCAGGCGAAAAACACGCTCCAATCCCGCGGCGTCGATGTCGACCAACTGCTCTCCGATTTCGTCTCTCACCAGGCGGTCTACACCTATTTGACGGAGATTCGCGGCGTCTCGAAAGAGTCCTCGTCCGGGAACAGAGTCGACAACGTCGTCGAGTCCATCCAGCGGCTCCGCGGCCGACTGGTCGCGGTCATCGAACAGAGCCTGAGCTCGCTCCGTAACACGAGCAAGCTCCGGCTCGGCGACTTCGACGTCCTCGTGGACACGCAGGTGTACTGCCGCGACTGCGGGACGCAGTACGAGGTCGTCGAACTGCTCCGGCGGGGAGGGTGCGACTGCGACGAGGACGCGTCGAACTAGGCGTTACATAATTAGTTCCGTCACATTCTCCTTGATTCAACGGATGATTTTATATTGGTGTACCTATTTGGTCAAGGTATGAGTTCAGAACAAGTGTCAAAATCCAAAGTCCACCTTTCGGTCGAGAACATCGGTGGCATCGACAACCTGTCAACGTCGTTCGAGCCGGGCGTGACGGTCCTGGCGGGACGGAACGCTACGAACCGAACGTCGCTTTTGCGGTCCATCATGGCCGCCCACGGGAGCGACGACGTGGCGCTCAAGGGCGACGCCGACGAGGGGTCGGTCGAACTCACCATCGGTGACGAGACGTACACCCGGACGTTCGAGCGGCAGGGCGACACGGTCATCTCCGGTGGGAATCCGGTCCTCGACGACCCGGACCTCGCGGACCTCTTCGCGTTCCTGCTCGAGACGAACGACGCCCGACAGGCGGTCGCCCGCGGCGACGACCTCCGCGACCTCATCATGCGTCCGGTGGACGTCGAGTCCATCAACGAGCAGATCGAGTCGCTCCAGCAGGAGAAACGCGACATCGCCGACGAGCTCTCGACGCTCAGCAACCTCTCGGACCGCCTGCCGCAGCTCGAACGCCGGCGGACGAAACTCGAAGACCAAATCGAGGAGAAGGAAGACGAACTCGCCGAGAAAGAACAGGAAGTCGAGGAGTACGACGCCAGCGTCAGCGAGCGACAGGAAGTCGAGAGCGAGCTCGAATCCAAACTCGGTGACCTCCGGAGCAAGCGCCGCGACATCAACGACGTGGACCGCCGCATCGAGACGGAAAAACAGAGCCTCGACGCCCTCGAATCCGAGGAGGACGAACTGGAGGACGACGCCGAGGATCTCCCCGAGGTCGCCGGCGGCAAAATCGACGAAATCGAGTCCGAAATCAGCCGCCTCCGGACGCGCCGCCAGCAGATTCAGTCGACCGTCAACGAGCTTCAGTCCGTGATTCAGTTCAACGAGGAGATGCTCTCTGGCACCTCCTCTGACGTCGTGGATGCGCTCCGCGACGCCGACGACTCCGGTGGCAGCGTCACCGACCAACTGCTCGGCGACGACCAGGTCGTCTGCTGGACGTGCGGCTCCGAGGTCGACAAGTCCGAAATCGAGGGCACACTCGAACGCCTCCGGACGCTCCGCGAGGAGAAACTCGAGGACAACCGCGCGCACCGCGAGCAGCTCTCCGAACTCGAAGACGAGAAGTCCACCCACGAGCGCCGCCAGCGCGAGCGCGACCGCATCGAGCGCCGCCTGTCCGAAATCGAAAGCGAGCGCGAGACGCGCCAAGAGCGCATCGAGGACCTCAAGTCCGACCGCTCGGACCTCGAAGACGAAATCGACTCGCTCGAACAGACCGTCGACGAACTCGAAAGCGAGGAACACGGCGACCTGCTCGACCTCCACCGCGAGGCGAACCAGCTCGAATACGACCTCGGCCGCCTCCGCAGCGACCTCGAGGGCGTCGAAGACGAAATCGCGGACATCGAGCGCAAACTCGACGAGCGCGACGAACTCGAAGCGGCCCGCGAGGACATCGAAGACGAACTCGCGGAGCTTCGGACGCGCATCAAGCGCCTCGAATCCGAGGCCGTCGAGGAGTTCAACACCCACATGGACGACGTGCTCGACGTGCTCGAATACGACAACCTCGACCGCATCTGGATCGAACGCACCGAAAAGCGGGTTCGGGAGGGCCGAAAGAAGGTCACGAAGTCGGTGTTCGACCTCCACGTCATCCGGACGAACGAAGACGGTGTGAGTTACGAGGACTCCGTCGCCCACCTCTCGGAGTCCGAGCGCGAGGTGACCGGCCTCGTGTTCGCGCTCGCGGGCTACCTCATCCACGACGTCTACGAGACGGTCCCGTTCATGGTCCTCGACTCACTTGAGGCCATCGACTCGAACCGCATCTCGCGGCTCGTGGACTACTTCGCGGACTACGCCGACTTCCTCGCCGTCGCCCTCCTCGAAGAGGACGCGCAGGCCGTCGACAGTTCCTACCCGCGCTACTCGCCGGCGTAACGCCGCACCGACGCCGTTTGTTTTTCTCGTTTTTTCGCACCCCCGCTGAGTCGCGTCGCGGACGGCACATCTCGTTTCGAGTTACACTATTAGGAGTGTCACGAAATGAGGATCGACGGCGGCGGTGCGGCGCGCTCAGGAGAGCGCGATGCTCAGTTCGAGTTCCTCGGCGATGCCGAGGAGGACTTCGGTGAGACGGTCGAACTGCTCGCCTTTCATCCGGTTGGAGGGGCCGGCGACGCTCAGCGCGCCGAACACGCCGCCGTCAGGTTCCAACACGGGGGCCCCGACCGCGCGGACACCGCTAATCTGCTCTTCGACGTTCAGTGCGTAGCCGCGCTCTCTGATTTCGGCGAGTTCGTCGAACAGTGCCTCCTCGTCGTGAATCGTCTGCTCCGTCTCCTTCGGGAGGCCGACTCGCTCGACGATCTCGTGGACTCGTTCTGTCGGCATGTGGGCGAGGATAGCCTTTCCGCTCGCCGTCGAGTGGAGGTAGACACGCTTTCCCACTGTCGACTGCGTCCAGACGCCGTGTTTTCCGGGTGAGGTGTGGACGTACACTCCTCGGCCGTGCTCTTCGACGGTGAAAATGGAGCGCCGCTCGGACTCCTCGGCGAGTACGTCGGTGTAGTGTTCGGCTTTCCCGAAACGGCGTTTCCGCGTCCGGACGAAGTTCCCGAGACCGAGAAAGCGAAGCCCGAGATGATAGGTGTCGCCCTCTTTAACCACGTATTCCTGGGATTCGAGAGTCGTCACGTGGGTGTGTGCGGTGCTCGGTGCGATGTCGAGTTCGCGGGCGATTTCGGTCACGCCGGCACCGTCGCGTTCCCTGAGTAATTCGACGATTCTGAGGGTTGTGACCGTCGTTTTGAGCGAGCGGTCGTTCGCGTTTTCGGTCATTACCTGCGGGTCGTCACCATCGCACATAGTGCTTTCGCCTCTCCCGAATACTAGTTGTTAGATGACGAATTAAGACCCCACCGACGCCGAAACGAGGCGTTTGTGAACAATACGCACAGTATCCGTCTGATTCGGGAGGTGGCTCTCCGCCTCGGAGTCAGCAGCCCTGACGGGCGAATCCGGCTGAGAGCGGTTCGAGAACCCTCGAATCGCCGGGATTTGGTCGTTCTATCGGTTTTGACATCTTTCGTTTTCTATATTCGTCGCTCGTGAATCTCAATCCTCAACCCGATTTCGGAGCTTGAACGTCCACCGTTCCGGAAGTGTTATTATCGTTTCTCCAGTCAAAACGCACGAGACGCAATGAATCACAACGAGACGTTCGAGACGGTCGAGTCGCTGGAGGCGGAACTCGTCTCGCTCACCGAGTCGCTCTGGGAGACGCCCGAACTCGGGCTTCACGAGACCGAGTCAGCCGAGTTGCTCTCGTCGGTCCTCCGCGACGCCGGGTTCGACGTCACCGAGGGTATCGGCGGGATGCCGACGGCGTTCAGCGCGACCTACGGCGAGGGCGAGCCGCACGTCGGTATCCTCGGTGAGTACGACGCCCTGCCCGGACTGTCGCAGACGGTGTCGTCGAGCAGGGAACCCGTCGAGGCTGGCGCACCGGGCCACGGCTGTGGACACAATCTGTTCGGCGTCGCCGGCGTCGGGGCTGCCCTCGCTGCGAAGCGCGCCATCGACGGCGGGCGGGCCGAGGGGACGGTCACGTTCTTCGGCTGTCCCGCCGAAGAGATACTCGTCGGTAAGGTGTTTATGGCCCGCGACGGGGTGTTCGACGACCTCGACGCGGCGCTCACGTGGCATCCGAGCCACCTCAGCGCGCCGTTCATGGCGCAGACGCTCGCGATGAACTCCGTCGAGTACACGTTCCACGGCGAGTCGGCCCACGCCGCCGACAGCCCGCAGTCGGGTCGGAGCGCGCTCGACGCGGTCGAACTGCTGAACACCGGGTCGGAGTTCATGCGCGAGCACGTCTCCGACGACGCCCGTATCCACTACACCATCCCCGACGGCGGCGGCGCGCCGAACGTCGTCCCCGCGGAGGCGACGGCGTGGTTCTACGTCCGCGCGCCGACCCGCGACGAGGTCGACCGGATCACCGACTGGCTCGACGACGTGGCCGAGGGCGCGGCGCTCATGACCCAGACGACGGTGTCGCGGCGGTTCCACACCGGCTGTTACGACTACGTGGCGAACCACGCGCTGTCCGATACACTGCTGGAGAACATGCGACTCGCCGGTCCCATCCCGTACACCGACGAGGACCGCGAGTTCGCCGCGGAGCTGCAGGAGACGCTCTCGGCGGAGACCATCGAGGCGCGGACGGCGCAACTCCCCGAGGAGCGACGGGAGGCGGCGCGCTCGTCGGTGCTGTATCCGGACGCCCAGCCCTCCTACGACGTGGGGACCGTGCTCAACGGCTCCACGGACGTCGGCGACGTGAGCTGGATTACGCCGACCGCGCAGTTCTGGGCGGCGTCGTGGCCGGTGGGGACGCCATCGCACACGTGGCAGGCGGTCGCCGCAAACGGGAGCTTCGGGTCGAAGGCGGCCGTGTACGCCGCGAAGGTCCTCGCGGCGACGACGCTCGACCTCTTTTCGGACGAGGCGCTGGTGGCGGCGGCCCGCGAGGAGTTCGAGGCGTCGGTGCCCGGCGAGTACGAGTCAGCGCTGCCGGAGGGGACGGAACCGCCGTTCCACCTCACGCTGTAGGCGGTAGTCGTCGGTAAAATCTCGTTTCGTTCGGGGGTTTGCTCGCTATCGTCCGTTTCTCGGTCGTCGAGCGCCGCGTTACTCCAGTTCCGACTGAAGGTGCGTCAGGATTCGCTCGGTCGTCGCCTCGATGACTGCTTCGAGGAACTCGGGGTCGGACTGCGTCGGGTCGCCGAGGCCGCCCTCCACGGTCAGGTCGTCGAAGTGGGCGTACTGGCGGACCTCGTAGCGGTTCTTCTTCGTCTGCGGCGTCTTGCGGTCGCCGTGGACGAGTTCGGGGCGGTAGTGTTCGATGACGCTCGTCTCGTACTCGCCGGCGTGACCCCACTCGGTGCCGAATCGCTCTTCTAACTGGTCGCGGGCGAAGTCTGTCCAGTGGGCGTAGTACGAGTCGAGTCCGTGGTCGCGCTGGAGCCGGTCGAGTGCGAGTTTGTGCGGCTCGATGTTGCCTCCGTGGAAGTTGGCGACGAGAAACCGGGTCGCGCCGTGGCGCTGGACCGACCGACCCACGTCGATGATTATCTCTTGGTACGTGTCGGCTCCGAGCGAGACGGTCCCCGCGTAGTTGATGTGGTGCTCCGAGTAGCCGTACGGGAGGACCGGCAGAACGAGGAGGTTCAGGTCGTGTTCCGGGGCCGCCGCGGCGAGTTCCGCGGTCAGGTTCTCCGCTCGGATGGAGTCGACCGAGGTCGGGAGGTGCGTCGAGTGCTGTTCGGTTGCTCCGCAGGGGAGCACGACGAAGTCCGCCTCGTCGAACGCGGTTTCGGCTTCCTGCCACGTCATCTCCGCTAGGAGTGACTGTGACTCCGTTGAGTCCATACGGAGATACGCACAGTTGTCGTATATAATACTTCACGAAGCGGCAGCCTGAGTGGATAAGGGGAAACAAACGCACAGTATGCAAACGCTTATGTTGGTGATACCGAAATGATTCGGCGTCAATGATGAGAGAGAGTGTCTCACGTAGAAACATACTGAAAGCGACGGGTGCGTCGATCCCCGTCTTGCTCGCCGGCTGTACGTCCGACTCCGGTTCCGAAACGACGACCGAAGGCGACGGGGGCGGCGGAACGACCACGAGCGGCGGAACGGAGACGTCCTCCGGGAGTTCCGACGCGACGATAAACATCGGACAGTCGCTGAACCCCGTCCGATTCGACCCGATAACGCAGCTTTCGAACCCCGACGCGCTCGTCGCGAACCGGGTGTTCAGTCAGCTGTACACCTATGGCGAGGGGACCGACGTGGTCCCGAACCTCGCGACGAGCATGCCGACCATCGAGCGGGACAACACCCGCTACATCGTCGAAATCGTCGATAACGCGATGTTCCACAACGGCGACCCGGTCACCGCCGAGGACGTGGCCTACTCGTTCCGCGCGCCAATCGAGGAGGAGACGCCCCTCTTGGGCATCTTCAGCGTTATCGATTCGGTCGAGGCAATCGACGAGACGACGGTCCAGTTCGACCTCTCGAACCCCTACGCGATGTTCCAGCACGTCCTCACCCATCAGGTCGTGCCGGAGGCCGTCCGCGAGGAGGACAAAGAGGCGTTCAGCACCCAACAGCCCATCGGGTCGGGGCCGTTCAAGTTCGTCGAGTGGGAAGAGAGCAACTACGTCACGCTCGAACGCTGGGACGACTATTGGGGCGACGAACTGCCCAACGTCGCGGGCGTCGAGTTCACGCCCATCACGGAGTCGACCACGCGCGTCACCAACCTCCGGACGGGCGACGTGGACGTCATCGAGACCATTCCGCCGCGGCTCTGGGACACCGTCGAGAGCACCGAAGACACGAGCATCTCCGAGATCGAGAGTGTCGGATACTTCTACGTCGCGTTCAACTGCAACGAGGGGCCGACCGCCGACAAGCGCGTCCGCGAGGCCATCGACTACAGCTTCTCGATGGACGACGCGGTCGACCGCTACATCGACCCGGCCGGACTCCGCCAGTACGGCCCGCTTCCGGGGCCGATGGTCGAAGAGTGGGACATGCCGCTCGAAGAGTGGATGGAGATTCCGAACGACAAGGACATCGAGCAGGCGACGGCGCTGTTCGAAGAGGCTGGCGTCCCCGCCGACTGGGACGCGAAGATTATCGTCCCGCCGGACGACAACCGCGAGAACATCGGCCTCTCTATCGCCAACGGCATCAAGGAGGCCGGCTACGAGGCCCACGTCGAACGGCTCGACTGGGGCGCGATGCTCAGCCGCGCGTACACCGGCAACGCCTCGGACTACAACATCTACGTCCTCGGGTGGGTCCGCTACCCCGACCCGGACGACTTCATGTTCAACCTGTTCCACGAGGAGTCCGAGGGCGTGAACCAGGGCGTCTACTACAAGAACGACGAGGTGATGGAGCAGATTAAGGGCGCGCGCGAGTCGACCGACCGCGACGAGCGCCAACAGCTCTACCAGTCCGCCATCTCGACGCTCTTGGAGGACAAAGTCCACCTCCCCGCGTTCAACTACAAGAACTCCTACGGCGTGAAGTCCGTCGTCAGCGACTTCCAAGTCCACCCGGTCTCGCCGCAGAACCCGCGGCTCCTCACCGGCTACAACAACGTCTCCGTCGACAGATGACGTTGTCCTGTCGGTAACAGTTACCAAACGTTATATGCTCACTCCCCATCCACTCCATCCATGACGACAACCGGTTACATCGGACGGCGATTACTCCAAATCGTTCCGGTCTTGCTGTTCGTCGTTACGGTCACGTTCGTCCTCATCAACTCGATTCCCGGCGACCCGGTTCGCATTCTCGTCGGGCCGGCCGCCGACGCAGCGGCCATCGAGGCCGCCCGCGCGAAGTACGGCCTCGACCAACCGCTGTACGTCCGGTACGTCAGGTATCTCGCGGCGGTCGCGACGGGCGACTTCGGGACGAGCATCCACTACGGTGGAGTCGCGGTGACGGAGAAGATTTTCGAGCGGCTTCCGGTGACGCTGCTGCTCCTCGCGTCGAGTTTTACCCTCGCAATCGGCTCCGCGATTCCGCTGGGCATCTTCGCCGCCAAGAACCGTAACAACGGCTACGACCACCTCGCCCGCGTCACGTCGCTCATCGGCGTCAGCACGCCGAGCTTCTGGGTCGGCCTGCTACTCATCATCGTGTTCGCGTACTACGGCGACCTCCTGCCGCCGAGCGGGCTCATCATGCCGTGGGCCGACCCCGCGTCGGTCGACGGGGCGACGTCGAGACTGGACGTGCTCGTGACTGCCGCGTCGCATCTGATACTCCCCTCTATCACGCTGGGGACGCTCCAGATGGCGGCCATCACGCGCATCGAGCGGTCGTCGATGCTCGAAGTGCTCAACAAGGACTACGTCCAACTCGCCCGCGCCTACGGCGTCTCCGAGCGAACCATCCTCCGGCGGCAGGCGTTCAAGAACGCGCAACTGCCGGTGCTCACCGTCATCGGAATCCAGATGACGACCGCCCTCGGCGGCGCGGTGCTGACCGAGACGGTCTTCAACATCAACGGGATGGGGAACCTCATCATCACCGCGGTCCGGGCGCAGGACTACCAGCTTATCATGGGCACGACGATATTCTTCGCCATCGTGTTCGTCCTCGGCGTGCTCGTCGTGGACGTGCTGTACGCGGTCATCGACCCGCGCATCTCCTACGGGGGTGGTGCCGGTGAGTGATTCGACGGCCGCCGTCGGCGACTCGGCCCGAACGGGCGGCGTCGCGGACGCCGACGAGCGCTCCGCCGTCTCGCGCACGTCACAGGTCGTCCAACAACTCAAGCGCAACTCGGCGTCGCGCGTCGGCCTCTACGTTATCGGGCTCGTGACGGTCGTCGCGCTGTTGACGACCATCGACGCCGACCTGTTCGACTACCAGTTCGCGGCGACGTTCTGGTATCATCCGGAGAACGACCCGGCGGGGAGCACAATCTTGCTCCCGCCAGTCGGCATCGAAAACAGCTTCGGAACGGGGACGTGGGCGCATCCGCTCGGGACGGACCACCGCGGCCGCGACGTGCTCGTCAGGTTGGTCTACGGCACCCGCATCGCCGTCCAGGTGGGTCTCATCGCGACGGGCATCGGGATGACCATCGGGACGGTCGTCGGTGCGGTCTCCGGCTACTACGGCGGCTGGGTCGACGACGTGCTCCAGCGATTCGTCGAATCGCTGTACGCGATTCCGTTCCTCATCCTCGTCATCGCCATCATGTCCGCGTTCGGCAAGGAACTCGGCATCGCCATCGTCGGCGTCTCCATCACGACGATTCCGGTGTTCACGCGCCTGATTCGCTCGCAGGTGCTGAGCGTCCGGGAGATGGAGTACGTCGAGGCCGCGAAGGCCGCCGGCGTGCGCGACCGCCACATCATCTTCCGCCACATCATCCCCAACAGTTTCGCGCCGGTGCTCGTCCAATCGACGCTGCAGGTCGGCGTGAACATCCTCATCGTCGCGTCGCTGTCGTTCCTCGGGTTCGGGGTCCAGCCCCCGACGCCGTCGTGGGGGCAGATGCTCGCACACTCGCGGCAGTACATGATCGTCAATCCGTGGTTCAGCATCTGGCCGGGCCTCGCGATTCTCGCGACGGTCATCGGCTTCAACCTGCTGGGCGACGGCCTGCGCGACGCAATCGACCCGCGGTCGAACGACTGACGATGAACGGACGACACATCTCACCGACCGTTCGCCGCGGGGCCGGGAGTCGCCCGGCCTCCGCCAGCCGTTCGCCCGCTGAACTATCGCTCCCTCCCCGGGGCGGCGTCGGAACTTGCTCTTGCGGTTCTGCAGAGGCACCCATCTCACGCACCGACGCCCCCCACCACTCCACGACCAATGTCTGATACGCTACTCACCGTCCGCGACCTGCACACCCACTTCCGCACCGACGCGGGGACCGTCCGGGCCGTCGACGGTATCTCGTTCGAGGTACAGCGCGGCGAAGTGCTTGGGTTAGTCGGCGAGAGCGGCGCCGGAAAGAGCGTCGCGGCGCGGAGCATCATGCGCCTCATCGACTCGCCGGGCGTCATCGTCAACGGCGAGGTCCGCTTCGAAGACGACCTGCTCGTCGGCGTCGAGTGCGGCGACGACCCCGACGACGAACCCCGGCAGGACCCCGAGATGCTGTCGAGCCGCGAGATTCGCGAGCGCATCCGGGGCCGCGAAATCGCGATGATATTTCAGGACCCCACGGAGAGCCTCAACCCGGTGTTCACCGTCGGCGAGCAGTTGAGCGAGATTATCGGGCTCAACCGCGACGTGTCGACGGCCAAGGCCAAAGCCATCGCCGTCGAGCGCCTCCGCGAGGTCGGTATCCCCGAGGCCGAACGCCGGATGGACGACTACCCCCACGAGTTCTCCGGCGGGATGCGCCAGCGCGTCCTCATCGCGATGGCGTTCGCGTGCGAACCGAGTCTCGTCATCGCTGACGAGCCGACCACCGCACTCGACGTGACCGTCGAGGCGCAGATTCTCGACCTCGTGAAGGACCTCGCGGCGCGCTACGACACGTCGTTCGTCTGGGTCACCCACGACATGGGCGTCGTCGCCGAGATATGCGACCGCGTGGCCGTGATGTACCTCGGCGAAATCGTCGAGCAGGCGACCGTCGACGACCTCTTTCACGACACGAAACACCCCTACACCGAGGCGCTCCTCGGATCGATTCCGCGACCCGACCGCGACGTGGACGGCCTGTCGCCCATCGAGGGCATCATGCCGGAAGCCATCAACCCGCCGCAGGGCTGCCGCTTCCACACGCGGTGCCCGCACGCCCGAGAGGCGTGCCTCCAGTCCCACCCCGACGCTCGGCGCGTCGACGGCGGGGACAAGGGCTCCGGTGACGCGAGCGCGAGCGCCACAGCCTCCGCTGACGACGGTCCAACCACCGCCTCCACCACCGCTGACGGCACCACCCTCACCGAAGTCGCCGCCGCACCACACCGGGCGGCGTGCCTGCGCAACGACGCGTTCGCCGAGGCGGGCTACTGGGAGAGCGAACCGCTCGACGACGCCGAGTCCGTCTCCGAGTCGGCCGCCTCCGAGACCGGAGAGGTCACCGAGACTGGGACCGGTTCAACCTTCGACCCCGACGCCGACCCGCTGCTCAGCGTGCGCGACCTGCGGAAGTATTTCGACGCGAGCGACGGCTTCCTCGACCGCGTCCGGTTCGACCGCGACGCGGGACTGCTCCCCTTCTCGGTCGAGCGCGAGCACGTCCGCGCGGTCGACGGCGTCTCGTTCGACATCCTGCCCGGCGAGACCCTCGGCCTCGTCGGCGAGTCCGGTTGCGGGAAGTCGACGCTCGCGCGAACGCTCCTCCGGTTGGTCGACCCGACCTCCGGCGACATTGTCTTCGACGGAGAGAACCTCTCCGAACTGTCGAAAGAGGAGCTTCGGAAGCGCCGCAAGCGGATGCAGTTCGTCTTTCAGGACCCGCAGGCGTCGCTCGACCCGCGGATGACCGTCGGCGAAATCGTCGAGGAGCCGATGCAGGCCCACGGGCTCTACGAGGGCAACCGCGAGGGGCGGGCACGCGAACTGCTGGAGACGGTCGGTCTCGACGCCGACCACTACAACCGCTACCCCCACCAGTTCTCCGGCGGTCAGCGCCAACGGGTCAACCTCGCGCGGGCGCTCTCGGTCGACCCCGACTTCATCGTCTGCGACGAGCCGACCTCGGCGCTCGACGCGTCGGTGCAGGCGCAGGTGCTCAACACGATGAAAGCGCTTCAGGAGGAGTTCGGCCTGACGTACCTCTTCATCAGCCACGACCTGAGTGTCATCCGCCACGTCTGCGACCGCGTGGCCGTGATGTACCTCGGCGAACTGGTCGAACTCGCTGACAAGGACGACCTGTTCGAGTCGCCGAAGCATCCCTACACCCGCGCGCTACTCTCGTCGATTCCGGTGCCCGACCCGCGGGTGTCCCGCGAGACCGTCCCGCTGTCCGGCGACGTGCCGTCGCCGATTCACCCGCCGAGCGGCTGTCGGTTCCACACCCGCTGTCCGAGCCTCGTCGCCCCGGCGGAACTCGACCTCGGCGACGAGGAGTGGGACCGCGTGCGCCGGTTCGTCAGAGCCGTCCAGCGCGAGTCCCCGGATATCGTCGCCGACGACGCTCGCGCGACCTACTTCCCGGACGGGCTCCCCGCCGGCGACGCCGGCACGACCGTCGAGCACGCGCTCTCGCTCGCGGCCGACGGCGCGTGGCGCGACGCCGCGTCGCTCCTGACGGAGACGTTCGTCGAGCCGAGCGTCTGCACCTCCGAGGTGCCGGCGCTGGAGTCGCCCGACGAACTCGACCGTATCGTCAGCTGTCACCACTACTCCTGAAAAAGCGTCTCCGTCTTTCCCTCGCCCTCACGCCGACCCGAATCGGTCGGCGACTTCGTCAACGGTTTCGAAGGTGACGCCCGGCGCGTCGGCGATGTGTTCGACGAACGATTCGAGCCGGGCGAGCCGGTGTGACTGCCCGATGACCTGCGGGTGCATCGTGAGGACGAAGACGCCGCCGTCGACGTTGTCGACCATCCAGTCGAACTGCTCGCGCCACTGGCGGAACACCGCTTTCTCGTTCGCGTAGCCCCGCTTGCGGTTGAACGCGAACGCCGGGAAGTCGTCGCGTTGCCACGAGACGGGCACCTCGACGATGTCGGTCTCGGTGCCGCGCTCGAAGGGGGCGTCGGCGGGCGCAGCCCACCCCTCGCGGACGCGGTACGGCTCGAAGTCGGTCGCCATCTGGCTGGAGTCCCACTCGAAGCCGAGTTCGTCGAGGATGCCGAGCGTGTGGGTCGAGAAATCCCACGAGGGCGAGCGGTAGCCGGTCGGCCGACACCCCGTGAGGTCCACGATGCTCTCGACGCCGCGTTTCACGTCGTCGTACTCGGCCTCTCGCGACTCGTACTGTCGCGGGCGGGTGTGCGACCAGCCGTGGTGTTGGATGTCGTGGCCGCGGCTCCACACCTCCTCGGCGGCCTCGGGAAAGCTATCGATGGTGTGGCCCGGCGTGAACCACGTGGTCTCGACGCCGAACTCGTCCAAGAGGTCGAGGACGCGGGGCGCGCCCACGTCGACCCCGAAGAGTCCTCTCGACAGTTTCGTCGGGCTGTCCGGCGATTCGAAGGAGTGTATCCACGAGGAGACGCCGTCGAAGTCGAACGTGAGGCAGACGCTGTGGTGAGTCACGTTTCGACGTACGAAAATAGATGTGATAGCTGTTTCCATGACGCACTCGAAAACTGGCGGCCTCTCGTCTCTCGCCCCGCGAGTTACCGAAACGCCGGCGCGACGCGCTCGGCGAACAGTTCGGCGCTCGTCGTCTCGGGGAAGTCGACGAACTCCACGACGACCTCGCCGAAGCCCATCTCGGCGAACGTCTCCAGTCGCTCGCGGACCTGCTCGGGCGTGCCGACGAGCGGGTACTCGCTGTCGGCGACGTTCTCGGGCTTGAACCGCGGGAAGTGCTCGTCGAGGAGGGCGTCGAGTTCCGCCTCGTCCTCGCGTAGCAGACACCGCGCGAACCACGAGCGCTCTATCTCCTCGAACGGCCGGCCGTAGCCCTCGCAGTGGCGTTCCAACACGTCCAGTTTGTGTTGCATCACTTCCGGCGGACCCCAGAAGTTCCACGAGTCGGCGTACTGGGCGGTGATTCGGAGCGTGAACGACTCGCCGCCGCCGCCGACCATGATGGGAGGATGCGGGTCTTGGACTGGGTGGGGCCGGCACATCGCCTCGTCCAGGGTGTAGTAGTCGCCGTCGAAGCTGACCGTCTCCTCGGTCCACAGGCGCTTGAGCATCCGAATCGACTCCTCCAGCATCCGGAGCCGAGTCGGCGCGTCGGGCCAGTCGTAGCCGTAGGCCCGCGCCTCGCTCTCCTTCCAGCCGGCCCCCATGCCGAGTTTGAGTCGCCCGTCGCTCACGGCGTCGAGCGTGGCGGCCTGCTTGGCGAGGAGCGCGGGGTTTCGGAAGTGGTTGTTCACCGTCTTCGGGTAGAGGTACACGTCTTCCGTCTCGCGGGCGATGGCGGCCAGCGTGACGAAACACTCCGTCGTGGGGCCGGTGCCGGTCATGACGTGGTCGGGGACGGCGACGCCGTCGAAGCCGAGGCTCTCCATCGCCACGGCGAACTCCACCTGCGCGTCCCACGAAATCTCGTCGCAGAACGCCAACTGGGAGTGAACGGAGTCGCCGGCGCTGGTCGGAACGTTGACTGCGAACTGCATACGAACGGCTCACGCGCGACCACGAAAACAGTTACCACTTCACCCGGCTCGGCGGCCTCGCTCGCACCACTTGCACCACACTCTCAATCGAACCACCCGCACCACTCTCGACCACGACAGTACCGCTCGCCGCCACCCCAACACGTACTACGGTCCGCGCCGTCTCGACCCACATGACGGACCACCAGCGCGCGGCAATCGTGACCGGCGCGTCCAGCGGTATCGGACGGGCGGTCGTCGAGCGACTCCGAGCGGACTACGACTACGTCGCCTGCTTCGACATCGAGACCGGCGAGACCGACTGGGACGACGAGCGCGTCCACGAGTTCGCGGTCGACGTTCGCGATCCCGACGCGGTTGCGGACGCCGTGACGGCGGTCGAATCGGTCGCCGACGTGACGGCGCTCGTGAACAACGCGGGTATCTCGCGGGCCGTCTCCCTCGCGGACCTCGACCCCGACGAGTGGGACCGCGTCCTCGGCGTGAACCTCAAGGGACAGTACGTCGTCGCCCGCGCCGTCGCCCCGGGCATGGTCGAGCGCGGCGAGGGTGCCGGTGCCATCGTCAACGTGTCGAGCGTCGCCGGTCTCCGCGGGAGCGCCACCGGCGGCGTCCACTACTCATCGTCGAAGGCGGGCGTCTTCGGGCTGACGAAGGGGCTGGCGAAACAGCTCGGCCCCGAGGTGCGCGTCAACTGCGTCGCGCCGGGTCTCGTCGAGACGCCGCTTCTCACCGAGTCGAACCTCTGGACCGAGGAGGCGCTCGCCGAGTACGCCGCCGAACTCCCGCTCGAACGCATCGGAACGCCCGAGGAAGTCGCCGAGGTGGTCGCGTTCCTCTGCGACGGCGCGGGCTACATGACGGGGACGGTGCTGACGGTCGACGGCGGATCGATGCTCCGGTGACGCGCCGGGCAACCGTGGTCACGGACCGTTCCGAGTGCGCCGAGTTGGTGGCCAGATATATCAAAAATGGTGGTATATCAAACTCTGCCAATTACTATCGCTCGTTCGAATGCCCTTGAGCGATTCGTCGTCGGTTGGTCTCTCTGTCGGTTCGACACGCCTCGACCGTGAGTCGCGATAACACTTTCCGGCGAAAGAACGCACTACAGGGTCTCTGTGCCGGACTCTCTCCCACGTTCTGTGCGTCAGAGATGCGCGTCCGTGTCGAGCGCGGTCGGACTGAGTCTGGTTTCCGCGGTAGTCTTCGATTCCGACGACGGCGCCGCTGACTGGTTCCGTTTCTCCGAGGACTGGGCGGGTTATAATAGGCTGATACTCCGGGGAAACTGGCAAGTACGGGGACGAGGTCCGCGGTCGCCGATTCGATGTGAACGCGTTCGGCCGGGTGTCGAAGAGAGGACTCGACTCAAAGTATAGAACTATTGATCATTTTGAAATATATACTGAAAAAATACATTTTTAGTAGCACCGTTCCTCCCGCAACGTTGAGCCTTTCAAAACATATTACGCCGCCGGCGCTGTACCGGACGCTCGGGCACAACTATGGACTACGTCAAAGAAGACGACACGGTCGTCGTCAGGCTGGACCCCGGCGAACAGGTCCTCGACTCGCTCGCGACGGTGCGCGACGAGTTCGACATCGAACACGGCTTTCTCACGGGTATCGGCGCGGTCGACTCCGTCACGATCGGCCACTACGACGTGGGCGACCAGGAGTACCTCGAAGAGGAGTTCACGGGCCAGTTCGAGGTAACGAGTTTCCTCGGCAACATCGGCCCCGACAAGATTCACACGCACATCCAGGTCGGCACGCGCGACTTCGAGACGCTCGGCGGCCACTGTTCCGGCGCGCGCGTCTCCGGGACGTTCGAAGTCGTCATCCACCTCGGCGAGACGCCGCTGACTCACCACCTCGACGAACAGACCGGTCTCGACGTGTTCGACATCTGAACCGGCCTGATCCGGCCCGGACCGAACTGAGCCGGACTAAACCGAACTGAACCGGACCGAGCGAGTCGTGGTGCGGGCACTCGGTCACTTTTTCGTGCGCCCGCTGTGGTTCGAGAGCGCCGCGCTCGTCGGGTGACGAGCGGTGATTCGGAGAAAGAAAAGCCGGTGCTGTCAGGGCGTCGGCCGGTGGTGGAGGGCCGAAGCGAGGGGGCTGGAGGGCGCGTATCGGCGGACTGGCCGACGCCCCGAGCGCACCGAACGAGGGTTCCGGGGGTCGTCCGCCGACGCGGGTTCCGCCGTGGGGACGCGACCGGGGACCGTTGGTCGCGCCGCCGTCGGCGGGTCGCAACCGCCGGTCCGTTGGACCGCGGCCGGCGGCAACTATTCGTAGTCGGTAACCCATGTTGGCAGTTCCTCGGTAACTACCGTAAGTTACGTGAGTAGCATGAGTACCGTGTGTTTCTCCTGATTCGACGTATATGGGCGTTCTACCGATCACTCACGGGAGAATCTCCCAACCGAATGACTTTCGACACGGGCGGTCGTGGCCGAGAGTGACAGATGAAACGACACCTCCGCGTTCACATCGTCCCCCTGTGGCGCGAACACGACCGCATCGTCGGCCCCATCGAGGACGACCGACCGGACAAGGTCTACCTCCTCGAACACGAGGACCCCGCGGTCGAGCGCCCGACCTACCACGATGCGGTCGTCGACCGAATCGCCGACGTGGTCGGCACCCCGCCCGACGTCGAGTACCTCGACCTCTTCGACATGTACGAGGTAATGGGCGCGATTACGACCATCGCCGACTGGCACCCGGACGACTTCGTCCGCGTCAACGTCACCGCCGGCACAAAGCGCGCGGCCGTCGGCGCGACGATGGCCTGCATGGACGAACGCACCGACGCCGAACCGTATGTCGTCGACCCCGAGGTCCGGCCGCACGGCCTCGACGCGCCGGTCACGGAGGGGTTCGAGCGGGCGTCGCTTCTGACGACCTATCAAATCGACTCGCCCTCCCCGGACCAAGTCGCCGCGCTCGCCATCATCGAGGCCCACGACACCGACGCCAAACACGCGAAGAAGAAGACGCTCATCACCGAGGCGGCCCGCTACGGCCTCGACTTCATGCGCGGCCGCGTCGACGGCGAGGCCGACGACTACGAACCCGTCACCGGCGACTACAACGTCCTCGACAACCGCGTTACCGCGACGCTCGAACATCAGGGCTACGTCACCGTCGCCCAGCGCGGAACCCGTCGCTACCTCGAACTCACAGAGGAGGGCAGACAGACGCTCCGCGCGTTCCGACACCGCGCCGAGTCGGTCGTCTCGGACCTCGAAGCCCGGACCGACGACCCGTCCGAGAACGTCGATTTCGCCCTCGACAACCCGGTCGACGCGCTCGTGGAGAACCGGTAGGACGAGGTGCCATCCCCGCGGTTACTGCCTCCGCTGGGCCCCCTCCCTCGTCCCTGCCGCTTCGTGGGAAACTGTTAGTACGGTCGCGGCGGGACACGAACATGTATGCCCTCCAACATGCACACGCGCAGAGCCGTCCTCGCGGCCGGCGGCGCGACCGCCCTCGCGTCGCTCTCAGGCTGTGTCGCCCGCGCAATGGGTGCCCTTGATGTCGAGCGAGACTACCGACGCGACGCGCCCGTCGGCGACGTGACGGGCGCGTGGCCGACCTACCAGCGCGACTTCGCCAACACCGGGTACACGACCGACTCCGGCCCCTCGGCGGACGCGAGCGTCGAGCAAATCGCGTCGGGCGACGCCGCACTCGCCACGTCGGTCGCACTCGCAGACGGGCGCGGCGTGCTCGGCTACAGCGACGGCGACGGCGAGGACGGCGTCTACCGCGCGCTCGACCTCGATTCCGAGACTGCTCCCGCCGACTCCGACGATGCGTGGACCGTCGATTACGCGCACGGCAAGTCCACGCCCACGTTCGCCGGCGACGCCATGTTCGTCTCGACCGCTGAGTTCGTCGCGGCCTACGACGCCCGGACCGGCGAGCGGTGCTGGCGGACGAGCAACGGCGGGTACGGGACCCCCGCGAACGCGCCGGTCCTCGCCGCGG
>NZ_JAMYJY010000039.1:0-31209 GCF_024136985.1 Haloferax sp. AB510 | reverse complement strand
GACGTACGAGTCGTTTGCTCCGCGGCTCGACCTGAAGGCCGTCGAAGACGAGTGACAGCGGTAGGGTAGTTATTCATCAGACAGTCCTGACTCCCAATACGTTCGTCCAGAGTTCAGCACGGCCTCGTCAGACTATCAGCGACTGCGGTTCGACACCGCCGATAAACTGAGTCAGAGGCGGTGACGCGCCGCGAATCGGCGCTCACCGAATCATCTTGTCGCGGTCAGGGTCGAAAAGCGGCCCCGACCGGACCGTCGCGGGGTAGGCGTCGCCCTCGTACCGAATTTCGACGTCCTGCCCCGAACTGGCGTACTGCTCGGGGAGGTACGCGTACGCGATGCCGGCGTCGATAGTGTAGCCGTAGTCCGCCCGACAGCAGTAGCCGACGACCTCGCCGTCGGCGAACACCGGGTGGCCCGCGTCGACGACGGCTTCCTCTTCGTCGAGCGTTATCGGGACGATTCGGTCGCTCGGGCTGTCGTCGTTTTTGTCCTCCACGAGCGCCGCCTTCCCGACGAAGTCGGTGTCGAGGTCGACCGCGAAGCCGATTCCGGCCTCGTACGGGTTGTGTTCGGGCGTGAGGTCCGTTCCCCAGAGACGGAATCCCTTCTCCATGCTCGTCGAGTCGAGCGCGGCCCAACCGACGGGCGCGATGTCGTACTCCTCGCCGGCCTCCCGGATGGCGTCCCAGAGCTGGCTCCCGTACTCGGTCGGGGCGTAGATTTCCCAGCCGAGTTCGCCGGCGTACGAGAGTCGGAGCATGGTCACGGGGATGCTGCCGAGGTAGGTCTCCTGTGCGGAGTAGAACGGGAACTCGTCGTTCGAGAGGTCGGCCTCGACGAGGTCCTCAAGCACCTTCCGGGAGTCGGGTCCGAAGACGCCGATGCCGGTCCGACTGGAGACGTGCGCGGTCACGTCGACGGAGCCGTCGTCGGGCGCGTGCTCCTCAACCCAGCGCGAATGGAGCGTCGCCGAGCTTCCGCCCCCGGTGAACAGCACGAACCGGTCGTCGCCGAGGCGGGCGACCGTCAGGTCGGCGAGCACGCCGCCGTCTTCGTTGAGCATCGCCGAGTAGCGCATCCGGCCCGGCGTGACGTCCATATCGTTCGTCAGGAGCCCCTGCAGGAACTCCAGCGCGCCCGGCCCCGTCACTTCGATGGGCGTGAAGGTCGTCATATCGACCATGCCGACCTTCTCGCGGAGGTGCTGGTGTTCCGCGCCCTGGACCTTCGACCAGTTCTGCGAGAGCCAGTCGGGGCGGTCCGGAACGTCGTACGTTTCGAGGAGCGTCTCGTTGGACTCGTACCACTGCGGGACCTCCCAGCCGTCGCTGTCGTAGAACTCCGCGCCGAGTTCGGCCTGCCGGTCGTAAAACGGACTCCGGCGGAGGGCGCGCTGTCCGTCCGGCTGTTCGCGCGGGTGGATGAGTTGGTACACCTCGCGGTACTGCTGTGCGCCGCGCCCGTAGGTGTACTCACGGCTCCCCGTGTGCGATTGGAACCGGGAGACGTGCGCGCCGGAAGCGTTGACTCGGGATCCGTCGAGCCGCGGCGTTCCGTCTTCCATCCAGCTGGCAACGATGTCGCCCGCGCCGCCGGACTGCGTGACCCAGACGGCGAGCGCCCACCAGAGTCCGTCCGTGTCCTCGTCCGGTCCGAGGATGGGCATGCCGTCGGGCGTGAACGAGAACATGCCGTTGATGGCGGAAGTCCACTCGCAGTCCTCGAAGCCGGGGACGAGTTCGCTTGCGGCGTCGAACGCCGACCGGTCGTGGTCCGGGTGGGTGTTCTCGTAGAAGTGCTCCTCGGTGAACTCCCGAAGCGACGGGTATTCGAGTCCGAGGTCGTCGAGCTTGTCGGGACCGTAGATATCCGCCGGGTCGACGAGGAGCGACTCGTGGTTGTACGAGCCGATACCGTAGCGCTCGCCGTGCTGGCGGTAGTACAGCGAGTGGTCCTGATGCCGGAGGAGCGGCTGTTCGATTTCGCGCTCTGCGCCTTCGAGTTCGTCCAGTTCGTCGGAGACGAGATACTGGTGCGCGCAGGGCACAAGCGGGATGTCCGTGCCGACCATCTCGCCGAACAGCGGCCCCCAGATGTTCGTGGCGACGAGCACCTCGTCGGCCTCGATTCGACCGTGTTCGGTGTCGACCGCGTCGATACTGCCGTCGGAGACGTCGATATCCGTGACCTCGGTGTGGCCGTAGAACTCGACGCCTGCCTCGCGGGCTTGCTCCGCCATCGATTCGGCGGCGCTGACGGCGTCAGCCTTCCCGTCCGACGGGACGTAGTACCCGCCGTAGATGACGTCGGCGTTTATCTGCGGGACGCGCGCTTCGACCTCTTCGGGCGTGAGAAGTTCGCCCTCGTCGATACCGTACGACTGTCCCCACTCGCGCTTGCGTTTGAGGAAGTCCCAGCGTGCTTCGGAGTAGGCGACCTCGATGCCACCGCACGTCCGGAAGTCACCGAACCCGTCGTAGAGGTCGCGCGTGTACGACGCCATCTCCGTCATCAGCTTGTTCCCGGCCGTCTGGAACACGAGTCCGGGGGCGTGAGAGGTCGAACCTCCCGTCTCGAACAGCGGCCCCCGGTCGAGGACGACGACGTCTTCGCGACCCGACTCGGCGAGGTGATACGCCGCGCTACAACCGACACAGCCGGCCCCGACAACGACCGTTCCGGCGCGTTCGGGAAACGTAGACCATGTGTTCATATACCAAACAGTAGTGACCGCGGCCCCCGGATATCTCTCCGGGTCCACTATCTGAGGTGTATACGTACCGGGGGGTGGTGAGAGCCGGGTCTCGCCACGGGACGAGCGTCGTTTGCACGAGGAGAGAGCGCCGACGAGCAGCGTTTGCCAACGGGACGGGGAGCGTCGCCGACGAACGTCACTCGCCGGCGAGGTACTTCTCTCTGAGGTAGATGACGAGGCTGGCGCTCAGGAACGCGAGACCCGCGCCCTGTAGCTCACCGACCGTCATCGCGAACAGCGCAACGAGGAAAAGGAAAACCGCGAACGCCGCCGAAACGACAGCGAGCGCGTTCATCGATAGCATCGAGTCATCGTTCGGTGACCCCGTCGTTAGTCGTCCGTCGTGCTGGGGTTCTCTTGGACGTTGGTCACGACCGACGTCCGAGAGCGACCGACGTCGATGTCGATGTCCTCGTCCGCCAAGTTCTCGATTCGCTCGGCGAACTCCTCGGACTGCAGGAGTTCGTACTCCTTGTCGAGACCGAGATAGACCGTGTAGCACATGACGACGAGGACGACGGCGAACGGGAATCCCGTCGCGATGGCCGCGGTCTGGAGCGCGCCGAGGCCGCCGCCGTAGAGGAGAAGTGCCGCGACGAGACCCTCGACGACCGCCCAGAAGATGCGTTGGGTCCGCGGTACGTTGTGCTTGCCACCCGACGTGAGGTGGTCGACGACGAGCGACCCCGAGTCGGAGGAGGTCACGAAGAACGTCACCACGAGCGTCACGGCGAGCAGTCCCGTGATAGCGCTGAACGGGAACTGTTCGAGGAGCGCGAACATCGCGACCGTCTGTCCGGCCTCGCCGTAGGTCGCGAGGACCGCGCCGTTACCCTGAAGCGAGTTGAACAGCGCGCTCCCGCCGAACGCCGAGAGCCAGACCGTCGAGAACAGCGACGGCAGGACGAACACGCCGAAGACGAACTCGCGGACCGTCCGCCCCTTCGAGATGCGCGCGACGAACATACCGACGAACGGTGACCAGGCAATCCACCACGCCCAGTAGAACACCGTCCAGCCGTTGACGGTTGACGCGCCGTCGCCGAGCGTCCCGGTGAAGAACGCGAGCGAGAGGAAGTCGCTGAAGTAGTTCCCGAGACCCTGCACCCACGCGCCGAAGATGCTCATCGTCGCGCCGGCGACGAGCACGAACGCCAACAGGACGAACATCAAAAAGACGTTCAGCGTGCTCAGACGCCGGATGCCGTCTTCGAGGCCGGCCGCGACGGAGGCGGTGGCGATGAGAGTAATCACGGCGATGAACCCAATCTGCATCCCCGTGTTGTTCGGAACGCTCAGGACGCCGAGCATGCTCTCGCCGAGGATATACGACAGGCCCGTGTTTATCTGCGCGACGCCGAGGCCGAGCGACGTGGCGAGGCCGAACAGCGTCGCGAACACCGACACGAGGTCGATGAGATGGCCCGGCCAGCCGTAGATTCGCTCGCCGAGGAGCGGCCAGAAAATCGACCGGAAGGTGAGCGGGAGCCCCCTGTTGAACGAGAAGAACGCGAGCCCCAGTCCCACGAGACCGTAGATGGCCCACGGGTGGAATCCCCAATGGAAGAACGTCTGCGTCATCGCGGCGATGCCCGCAGCGCCGGACCCGGCCTCGGCGTCGAAGAAGCCGGGAACGTTGGTGAAGTAGTACAGCGGCTCCGAGACGCTGTAGAACATGAGCCCGATACCCATGCCCGCGCTGAACAGCATCGCCATCCACGAGAAGTCGCTGAACTCCTTTTCGGCCTCGACACCGCCGAGCGTTATCTTTCCGTACTTACTCAGCGCGAAGTACGCCAAGACCACGATAAAGAGGTTCACCGACAGGAGGAAGAACCATCCGAAGTTGCCCTCAAAAAAGCCCCTGACGGCCGAGTAGACGCTCGCCGCCTGCTCGCCGAGAATGAGCGTCGCCGCGACGAAGACGCCGATTACCAAGAGCGCAGCCGGGAAGACGACGGGATGGATGTCGAGCCCCCACCGCTGGATGTTTCCGTCGCCGGGTTCGCGCTCCGTCTCGGGGTAGAACACGTCCGCCTGTAAGTCGCTCGTCGACCGGTCGGTCGAATCGTTGCTATTCGTCATTCGATACAGCCTCCGTTGATAACCGCCGCCTGAATTCGTGTTCGTTCATATCGCTGTCCCCGCTTTGGGGCCACCCGGTGTCACCGTCGAGAGACGGCCGCGTCGACCTCGACGCGTCCACTCTGACCATGACACAGGACCACACCCCTCACGATTCAACCAACCCAATGGTGTTACACATAATAACAAGTCGGCTTCGATAATAGTGGCATTTATACGCAAAAGAGGAACAGTTCCGAAAATTATATCGTCAAATCAGTTGACGAGCGGCAATCGCGACCGCCCGTCGTCACTCGAACCGGTCGAGCGAGAACATGTCGAGCGGCAGGTCGCTCTCGCCGTCGACGACGAGGTCGGCGAGGATTTCGCCGATGACGCTGGCGAACTTGAAGCCGTGTCCCGAAAAGCCGGCTCCGACGGCGACCTGCGGGTGGTCTGGCAACGTGTCGAGGATGAAGTGTTCGTCCGGCGAGTTCGTGAACATGCACGTCGCGAGCGACATCGTCGGCCCCGCGGCCTCCGGGAAGTACTTCTCCGTGGCGTCCCGGAGTATCGCCTCGTCAGCGCGGTTCGGCTCGCGGTCGAAGTCGTCGGGGTCAACCTCCTCGTCGCGGTGATGGTATTTGCCGAGTTTGAATCCCGGCACGTCGTGGACCGGGAACCCGTAGAACCGACCCTCGGGGACGCTGAGGTTCCAGACGGGGAATTCCTCGGGCGCGAACGTCGCCGGTGACTCCGGTTGGAACCACGCGAGCGCCTGTCGCTCGGGGACTGCGAGGCCGTCAAGCGCCGAGGCAAGCTTGTAGTTCCACGCGCCCGCGGCGAGCACGAGCGCGTCCGCGACGTACACACCTCGGTCGGTGCGGACGCGCACCCCGCCGTCGTTCGTCTCCGCCCAGTCTTCGACCCGTTCGCGGGCGCGAATCTCGGCACCCCGGGCCTGCGCCGCTTCGGTGTGCGCGATAATCGCCTGCTCGGGGACGATGAACCCACCGTCTTCCTGATAGACCGCGCGGTACTCCTCGGGGAGTTCGTAGCCGGGGAACCGCTCGTTGACCTCCGCGCCGGTCAGCACCTCGTGCGGGATGTCGTGTTCCTCACAGGAGCGTTTCGAACCCGCGAACACGTCGTTGTCCTCTGGTCCGGCGTCGATGGAGCCGGTTCGGTGGATGACCTCGCGGCCGGTCTCCTCGGCGAGGTCGTCCCAGAGGTCGTACGCGCGTTCGATGAGCGGGACGTACGAGGGGTGTTCGTAGTACGCACGGCGGATGATGCGGGTGATGCCGTGAGACGACCCCTGCGAGTGGGGGATGTCGTAGCGTTCGAGACCGACGACGTCGAGGCCGCGGTCGGCGAGGTGGTACGCGGTCGCGCTTCCCATCCCGCCGACCCCGACGACGGCGACATCGTATCGGTCGTCGCGGACACTCATTGTGTCCGGCGGTTCGGAACGTCCCCCCTTCACTCTTGACCTGTATCACGGAGCCCCTTTTTCAGAGGAACGACGCCCGGCCCGCCGAGAGCAGCGCTGGCGGTCGAACGCCGACGGCTCACGGATATCTACCACCACTTATACGGCTCAACTATTCCCGACGAACCCTTTTCCACAAATGTGTGTTTCTTCTTCCCATGACACGGTGGAACAACAATCGTGACGAAGTCGGTGCAGTAAGTGCTGATATCACCGCTGAAACGAACGCGCTACCGGCGAGGTACTTCACCGACCCGGAAGTCCACGAGATGGAAAAGGAGAAAGTGTTCGGTCAGTACTGGGTCTACGCGGGCCACGAGACCCACATCCCGGACGCGGGCGACTACTTCACGCGAACCATCGGTGACAAGCAGATTATCGTCACCCGCGACGGCGAGGGCGACGTGCGGGCGTTCTACAACGTCTGTGCCCACCGCGGGTCGAAGATGCTCGACGATACGCCGATGACCGACACCGGAACCCTCAATCGAATCACCTGCCCGTACCACCTCTGGGCGTACGAACTCGACGGGACGCTCCAGAGCACCCCCAAGAGCTTCGAGGAGGCGAGCCTGAACCCGGACCTCGACGACGACGCCGTCAGCGAACTCGACCCCGAAGAGAACGGACTCATGGAGGTCAACACGGACGCCATCGGGCCGCTCGTGTTCGTCAACTTCGAGGACGAACCGAGCCTCTCGCTGGCCGAACAGGCCGGGTCGATGAAGACGGAACTCGAGGACCTGCCGCTCGGCGAGTACGAGCACGCCCGGCGCTACGTCTCCGAAGTCGAGTGCAACTGGAAGACGTTCAGCGGGAACTACTCGGAGTGCGACCACTGTCAGGCGAACCATCAAGACTGGGTGCAGGGGCTCGAACTCATGGACTCCGAACTCGAAGTCAACGACTACCACTGGGTGCTTCACTACAAGCACAAAGAGGACGTCGACGACGAGATGCGCATCCACCCCGAACACGAGGCCAAGTTCTACTACTTCTGGCCGAACTTCACGGTCAACATGTACGGCACCGCCGACGGCTACGGCACGTACATCATCGACCCCATCGACGAGGGGCGCTTCCAACTCATCGCGGACTACTACTTCCGCGACGCCGACCTGTCGGAAGAAGAAGAGAAGTTCGTTCAGACGAGCCGACAGCTCCAGGAGGAGGACTTCGAGCTCGTCGAACGGCAGTACGAGGGACTCACGTCCGGCGCGCTCGGGCAGGCACAGCTCGGTCCGAACGAACACACCGTCCACAAACTGCACCGCCTCGCACAGGACGCTTACAATGCCTGACAACGAGGATGCCAAACTAGCCGAAAAACCACACGCCGGCGTCGTCACCTGCCCGGCGTGCGACCTCCACGTCTCCGTCACGGAGCCGAACGACGCCGTCGAACTGTATCGGCGACACGCGAACGTCACCGGCCACGACGTCGAGTGGGAGCGCGTCGCGTTCGACGCCGACGTCGGGAGCGGCGACGTGAAAACGGCGCTCACCGAACTCGGCGATAACCACCCGGATGGCGTCGAACTCGGACGACTCGCCGCGGCGCTCGCAGACAACGGCGTCGCCATCGGGGAAACGCTCGATGCCGTCCGCGACCTGCGGATGAGCGGCGAAATCTACGAACCGCGGGACGACTACGTCCTCGTGGTTTAACTCCCGACTTTTTTCGGGGTGTCACCCGGTCACTCGTCGAGGAGAATCGACTCGACCAGCTCCGCGGTCCCCCGCCTGATGCGTCCGCTGACGGCCGTCGGCGAGATGTCGAGAACCTCCGAAAGGTCGTCTAGCGCCGCCTCTCGGGGCTCCTCGAAGTAGCCGTGTTCGTAGGCGGCGACGAGCGCATCGCGCTGGGCGTCGGTCAGCTTGCTCGGCTCGCCGTTCATCCAGCCGTCCTGTCGGAACATCCGGTTCAGCTCGAAGGAGATATCGTTCGACTCGCAGTACTCCCACAGTTCCGAGAGCGCCTCGCGGTCCGAGAGTTGGATCCGGACCCGCCAGCCCGCCGTGTCGTTGCTACACGCGTCGAGCATGAGCCCGCCGAGTTCCGTGATGATAGGCGAGAGGAGGATCGTATCCGGCGTGTGTCCGATGCGATACACCGCGGACTCCTCCCGCTCGGAGACGAGCTGCCAGTCGCTGACCGTGTGGTCGACCTCCAGCGCCGCTTCGAACGCCGAAACGTCTGCGCACTCCACGACGAAGAAGAACAGGCCGGTCTCGGGGTCGGTCGCGGATTGAGAGATAACGTCTATCTCGCTCGCGGCCTCCGACTGAATCGTCGGCGTCAGCGCGAGGTCATCGTGCGCGATGTCGGCAACGGTTATTAGACTCATCGTGTCTTCACCTCGTGGATACAGAGATTCGACACCGGGCAAACCAGACTGCCGGTTCGGTTGAAGGTCGCGAAGTCGTTTCGACGTTCGCGACAGAAGCGTTTCTCGTGAGCACGATATAGTAGTTTGAACATCAGATCCTTGTTTATAATTTTCGCCGCATATTCTGAGGGACTATATAAACTGACTCAGTATTCCACACCGCTTTTCAGGGAGTCCCGGCGCGTCCATCGGAACGGACAATGAGCGTGGGCACATCACTTCGGCGACTGGGCGAATTCCTCGAAGAGTGCGAGCGGATGGACGCCGCGAGCGTCCGCGAGTCGTCCGTGGCGGTCACGGAGTCGGGCGCGTCCGCGGACGTCAAGTTCACGCTCTCGTCGGACGCCGACGGCGACGCTCCCGTTCGAATCCAAGGGGCTTCGTTCGAATCCAACGGGTCGATTGGGCTCACGCTCGGTGTCGACGACGTCTTGCCGAGCGACCGCGAGCACGTCGCCGTCGACGCCGCGGACATCACGCTCGACGGCGACCCGGCGGTCGTCGTCACGGTCGCGACCGAGGCGCCAACGACGAGTTCAACCGAGACAGCCGACGACGATGCCGATGCCGATACCGAACTACCCGAAGCCGTTCGGAATCCGAACGTGCCGGCGTTCGAAGACACGACGTACCTCGAAGCCGTGTACGCGCGGTACGACACGTTCGAGCGGATGGCCGACGCCTTCGAGATGGACGTGACCGACGAGACGGTCCGCAGGTACATGATCGACCAAGGCGTCCACGAGCCCTCGTCGTACGAAACGTCGCTTGCCGGCGAACCGACGGGCGTCGAGCGACCACCGACGCCCGCGACGGATGGCGACGGCTCGCCCGAGGCGCTCGCCGACGGTATCGGCCTCCCCGAGTCCGTCACAATCGGCCAACTCGCCGATGCCGCCAACGACGCCAAGACCGTCTACGAGTTCGGCAAGGCGCTCGACCTCGAACGCATGGACGCGCTCGACCTGCTCCAAGACCTCGACCTGCTCGAATTCGTGATGGGCCGACTCACGACCGACGACGACCCGGACGTGGGTCGAGAGGACGTCGTGGCGCGCATCAGGCAGTCGGCCGGAGAGACGTAGCGGACGCTTCGTCTGTGTCGATGATTCGGTTCGCGGGGAGAGCGCCGGTACGCCCGTCGTTCAAGCTGTGTTCCGTCTGGACTCACACAGCGTGTCAAAAATATTATTTTTGTAGGCAAGCGGCGGGAAGAGACCGAGTGCGACGGGCGACGCGGGGCTATCGTCAGGCCGAAACGTCGTCGACCGCATAGCCCGCGTCCTCTATCGTGTCCACGACGGCCGCCGCGTGTTCGGCCCCTTTCGTCTCGATTCGGAACAGGAGATGGGCCTCGCCGACGTCGAGGGCGTCGACGGCGCGGACGTGGCGAACGTCGTGAATGTTCGCGTCGCGGTCGGCGATGAGTTGCGAAAGTCGCGCCATCTCGCCCGGTTCGTCCCGGATTCGAACCCGGAGACGGAGCGTCTGGCGACGGCTGGTCAGCGCGTGAACGAGCACCGTCTGGAGCATCGTCATGTCCAGATTTCCCCCGCAGAGAAGCGGCATGACGGTCTCGCCCTCGACATCGAGGTCGTCGCTCAGCACGGCGGCGACGGAGGCGGCACCGGCACCCTCCACGACCTGCTTGGCGCGTTCGAGCAAGAGGAGGATGGCCTCCGCGATTTCCCCGTCGGAGACTGTGACGACCTCGTCGACGTGTTCCTCGATGGTTCGGAGCGTCAACTCGGAGATACCGCCGGTGGCGATGCCGTCGGCGATGGTGTTCGTGTCGTCGAGCGTCACGGGAACGCCTTTGTCGAGGCTCTCGTGGACCGTCTCCGCGCCAGCGGCCTGCACGCCGACGACGCGAATGTCGGGGTCGTGGTGTTTTATCGCAGTGGCGATACCCGAGATGAGGCCGCCACCACCGATGGGGACAACCACGGTGTCCACCTCGGGGAGGTCGCGGTACATCTCGACGCCGAGCGTTCCCTGCCCGGCGACGATGTCGCAGTCGTCGTACGCGTGGACGAACTCGGCGTCCGACCCTTCGGCGAGCGACTGGGCGTACGCCATCGTCTCCTGGAAGTCCTCGCCGACGAGCTCGACCGACGCGCCGTAGTCGCGCGTCGCGTCGATTTTCGTCTGCGGGGCGTTCTCCGGCATCACGACCGTGGAGTCGGCCCCGCACTCGGTCGCAGCGAGCGCGACGCCCTGCGCGTGGTTGCCGGCGCTCGCGGCCACGAACTCGTCGATTCCGCGGTCGGTATCCTGTCGAATCTTGTTGTACGCACCCCGCGTCTTGAACGATCCCGTCCACTGGAGGTGTTCCATCTTCAGGTACACGTCCGCGCCGACGAGGTCGCCGAGCGAGGTGCTCCGCTCTATCGGCGTCCGCTTGACGACGCGCTCGTTTTCGAGTCGCTCGCGCGCGCGCTCGATATCACTGTACTGTACCGGGAGGGACTCGGCCTCACTCATCGGCGAGACACCTCGTCGGTCGGCCCCACGGTGCGCAGTGACGGCACGCGCGTGTCCCCTCGGTTCCGGGACTTTCCGTAGTCTGTGATAGTTCTTAGCACGGTATGTGAGAAACGTGACGAAGTTCGAATATAGAGCTATCGCCGGTCGGCGCTCGTCTTGGCGGAAGCTGAACAGATAATATGCCGATTTTGGCCGTTAGCGAACCCAGTTCGGATTATCTTTCGGGGATATCCAAGAGACACTCACCACGCATATCGACCCGAACACAGAACATACGTGTCCTGTCACGTTGTGGTTCTGGTGCGTCGTTCCGCCCTCGTCTCGGGGGGTCGGCGAAGCGTTATACCGCAGAGTCGAGATGCACTCACGATGCCTTACGACACCGTTCGAGAGACCGACCCGGCCGTCGCCGACGCGCTGACGGGCGAACGCCGGCGGCAGAACGACACGCTCGCCATGATCGCGAGCGAGAACCACGTCAGCGAGGCGGTCATGGAGGCCCAAAGCTCGGAGCTGACGAACAACTACGCCGAGGGCTACCCGGGAAGCCGGTACTACGGCGGCTGTGAGCACGCCGACGAGGTCGAACAACTCGCCATCGACCGCGCCAAGGAACTCTGGGGCGCCGACCACGTCAACGTCCAACCGCATTCGGGGTCGCAGGCGAACATGGGTGTGTTCCTCACCGTGCTCGAACCCGGCGACAAGATTCTCTCGCTCGATTTGACCCACGGCGGCCACCTGAGCCACGGACATCCGGTGAACGTCGCGGGGAAGACGTACGAGGTCGAACAGTACGAGGTCGACGCCGAGACCGGCTACGTCGACTACGAGCAACTCGCCGAGAAGGCCGAGGAGTTCGACCCGGACATCGTCATCTCGGGGTACTCCGCGTACCCCCGGGAGGTCGACTGGGAGCGCGTACAGGCCGCGGCCGAGGCGGTCGATGCGTACCACCTCGCCGACATCGCCCACATCACGGGCCTCGTCGCCGCGGGCGAACACTCGTCTCCCGTCGGCACCGCGGACTTCGTCACCGGTTCGACCCACAAGACGATTCGGTCGGGTCGCGGCGGCATCATCATGTGCGACGAAGAACACGCCGACGACGTCGATTCCGCGGTCTTCCCCGGCCTCCAAGGCGGGCCGATACTGCACAACGTCGCCGGCAAGGCCGTCGGCTTCGGCGAGGCGCTGACTCCCGAGTTCGAGGAGTACGCGTCGCAGGTCGTCGATAACGCCGCCGCCCTCGGCGAGCGGCTACAGGAGCGCGGCCTCGAACTCGTCTCCGGAGGCACGGACACCCACTTGGTGCTCGTGGACCTCCGGCCGTCGCACCCGGACACGACCGGCAAGGACGTGGAAGCGGCCCTCGAAGAGGTCGGTATCGTCCTCAACGCCAACACGGTCCCCGGCGAGAGTCGCTCGGCGTTCAACCCGAGCGGGATTCGTGCCGGCACGCCCGCGTTGACAACCCGCGGTTTCGACGAGGAGGCCTGCCGGACCGTCGCCGACCTCATCTATGAAGTCGTCGACGCGCCGCACGACGAGTCAGTCAAGGGGTTCGTCGACCAGAAGGTCGACGAACTGACCGACGAGTACCCGCTGTACGACTGACTGCGCAGGGGCTGTTCGCCCCGAGCCGAACGCCCTCCCGATACGGCCCCGCCGAAGGCCGACACAATTTGTAAATATTCGTACGTTTGTTGTTCTCTCGTCCGAGCCGTTCGAGGGTCATTCAGACGCCCGAAATCGAGGGAAAGAAGCGAAATCGTCCGGTCGGTCGGGGCCCGCGGCGCACGTATAAGTAGGGTCGTCGATACCGGTTGCGACGAAGCGATATGTCCGATGCAATCAATCTCGAGACGGCGAAAGTACTCATCGAAGCGGCGGAAGCGGAAGCTGAATCGATGGGACTGCGAATGGTGATTACGGTCGCGAACCCGGAGGGTAACCTCATCGCACAGCACCGAATGGACGACGCGTGGCTCGCGAGCGTCGACATCTCCCGGAACAAGGCGTACACGGCGGCCGCGCTCCAGACGCCCACGCACGAACTCGCCGAACCGACCACCCCCGGCGAATCGCTCTGGGGTCTCCAGACGACCGACGAGAACCGACTCGTCGTCTTCGGCGGCGGCTATCCGCTCGAAGTCGACGGCGAAATCGTCGGAACTGTCGGCGTCAGCGGCGGCGAGGTGTCCGAAGACATGGCGGTCGCGAGCGCCGCGGTCGAACGGTTCGAAGAACTCGTCGAATAACCGGAGTCACCGTCTGCCGCTTTTTTCGGGCCGTTCGCCCGACGGTCGAGTGCTCAGTTCCCGCCGTCTTCGAACAGCCCGCGGAGCGCCGTACGGAGGATGTCGTACCCCGCTTCGACCTCCGACAGTTCGATGTACTCGTCGTAGGCGTGGGCCTGCGCCATCGACCCCGGACCCCACGTGATTGCGTCCATCCCGGCGTCGTTGACGAGGTTCCGAACGTCGGTCGCCGCCCGGATTCCCCACGGCTCGGGGTCGATATCCGCGTGCTCGGCGGCCGCGTCCCGAAAGCGCGTCGCGATGTCGCTGTCGGTCGGAACCGCCGCGGACTCGTAGACCCGCGTTCGCGTCCACTCGACGCGCAGGTCGTGTTCGGCCGCGACGTCGGAGAGTAGCGCGTCGATTTCGGCGTCGACTTCCTCGACGGACTCCGCGGGAACGAACCGCCGGTCGACCGTTATCGTCGCGCTCTCCGGGACGACGTTCTCCTTCGTCCCCGCCTCGAACCGCGTGACCGTCGCGGTCGGGTGACCGACGAGCGAGTCGGAGCGCGCTCGAATCTCCTCGTCGTACGCTTCGAGCGCGTCGAGAACGGGACGGGCGTTCCCAATCGCGTTGTCCCCCTCGTCGGGCCGGCTCGCGTGCGACGGGTCGCCGCCGACGGAAATCTCGTACCATCCGAGCCCCTTCGCGCTCGTCGCGGTCCGCAGCGCCGTCGGTTCGAGCACGACGCCGTACTCACCGTCGTAACCGCGTTCGAGGAGCGTCTTCGTTCCCGGTTCGGCCGTCTCTTCGCCGACCGCGGCGTGGAACACGAGCGAGCCGTCGAGGGCCCCAGCATCGAGCGCGTCGGCGAACTCGACCGTCGCGAGCATCGCGAGGGCGACGCCGCACTTCATGTCCGCACTCCCGCGGCCGTACAGTCTGCCGTCTCTGACGGTCGGTTCGTACGGCGGGTGCGTCCACTTGTCACGGTCGCCCGCCGGGACCACGTCGAGATGGCCGTTGAGGACGACCGAGGGCTCGCCGTCGCCGACGCGCGCCGCGACCTGCGGTCGGTCGGGATACGGTTCCTCGACGAGCGTCGCTGAGACGCCTCGGGATTCGAGCCAGTCGTACACGAACTTCGCCGCCGCCGCCTCGTCTCCCGGCGGGTTCTCAGTCTCGATTTCGACGAGACCCGTGAGCAACGAGCGTAACTCCTCGTCCATGGTTTCGGTCGTCTATCGACAGAGACGGACGCGGGATAATGGTTCGTGCGGTAGCTTTTTTCCGACGCGGGCGCAGGCGTCGAAGGATTCGTGCGAACGTCGTGTGTCGTGTGTTACGTGTCGCGCGTCGCGTGTCGCTATTCGAGCGTGGAGATACGGCTGTCCCGGAGAAGCACCCGCTTGACGATGTCCGGGTCTTCGAGCAGGCGGTGAGTCCCGTGGACGCCCTGCCCGCGGCCGCGGCCCCGGACTTCCGACTGGATGACGTTGAGGAAGTCGAGTTCCTGCAGGAGTTCCTGCACGCGGCGCTCGGAGAGTTGGTCCATGTCGAGGTCGTCGGCGACGGTGAGATACTGTCGGTAGATCTTGTTCGTCGTAATCTCGGCGGTCTTTCGGCCGCCGGTCTGGAGGACGAGCGAGTAGAGGACGGCCTTCGACTGCGTGGCGGTCCCTTCGAGGAGTTCGCTGAAGCGGTCGGCCTCGCTCTTTTCTTTCGCCGCCCGCACGTGGTCGTCGGTGACGGTCTCGGTGCTCTCGTTGCGCGCGATGCGACCGGCGTTCCGAAGGATGTCGATGGCCTTCCGGGCGTCGCCGTGTTCCTGGGCGGCGAGCGCGCTGGCGAGGGGAATCACGTCGTCGGTGAGGACGCCGGGTTTGAACGCGTCCTTCCGGTTTTCGAGGATTTCGCGGAGCTGATTCGCGTCGTACGACGGGAAGACGAGTTCGTCGTGGGCGAAGCTCGATTTGACGCGCTCCGTGAGTTCCTCGGGGTAGTCGATTTTGTTCGAGATGCCAATG
The DNA here is from genome assembly GCF_024136985.1 of Haloferax sp. AB510. NCBI lineage: Archaea > Methanobacteriati > Methanobacteriota > Halobacteria > Halobacteriales > Haloferacaceae > Haloferax > Haloferax sp. AB510. The sequence goes on along the minus strand of NZ_JAMYJY010000039.1, from coordinate 15,748 downwards.
ATGCCGATACGCGAGTCCACGATCTTTTGATTCTCGCCCGCGCGCGAGAGCTTTCGAAGCACCTCGTCGTCGCGGAGCATGTCTATCTCGTCGAGGATGACGATGGTCACGTCGGAACAGGTGTCGAGCACCTGCCACAGGCGGTTGTAGTAGTCGCCGGTCGACAGGCCGCGCTCGGGAATCGTCATTCCGCTTTTCGACGGGTCGTTGACCTGCGAGGCGAGCGTTTTGATGACCGACGCCTCGGTGTGCTGTTCGCCGCAGTCGATGACGGCGATTCGAACGTCGACGTCTTCGCGGACCGCCTCGTGCTGGAGTCGTTCGCTCACGAGTCGGGCGGTGAGCGTCTTACCCGACCCCGTCTTACCGAAGATGAACAGGTGGGTCGGTTCGCGTCCGAAGATGGCGGGGTTGAGCGCCTGTGCGACTTTCGACATGTGCTCGTCGCGACCGACGATCTTGTCGGGACCCGGGAGGTGAGAGATTTTGAGGATATCCTCGTTCGCGAAGATAGGCTGGTCGTAGCGAAACAGCGGGTCGCGAGTCCCACCCTCGCTCTCGTCCGATGTCATGTGAGTTCGCTATTCATACTCACCCGTAATAAAGGTGAAGGGGTGGACTCGCGTTTGTAACAGCGACAAATACGGCCGTTTGAGCGGGATTTCAGTCCCGGTTTTGGATTCGACGATCAACGAGTAGTATCGCGCAAGTAAGGCTGTCAGACACCACCCTCGCGTTTGTAACGTGCGAGACGGCCACGAGGAAGACGTGGCCGGTGGGGGTACACTCGCGTTTGTAACTCGACCTCCGAGAGACCACCCTCGCGTTTGTAATCGAGCGGGGGAGTACCGTCGCGTTTGTAACGTCGAGTGACGCGAGCGGCGGTGCAGACACACCACCCTCGCGAATGTAACGCGAATCGGTGTGGGGGTGGGTCGGCGAGCGGGGTGTTGCCGGTTGATTTTGCCCCTAGATTTACAAACGCGAGGGGGGTGTGTTGAATCGGTCTAGGGTCTGGCGTAGCCGTTACAAACGCGAGGGGGGTGTGTGTGTGCTCCCGAACACAGACGGGCGAATCATGAACAACACCTATTTCGAAGACCAGCCACGACACCTCGACACGCATCCAACGACGCGATGGCGTTTTCTTCACTGACGTATCGAACTGACACTAGTAGCTAGACTACTAGTTCTACTACTCAACACAACAACACAACAACAAGCAACGAATCAGACACTAAAGGAGACGGGACAGACGAGAAGCGGGAGCCGACAGACAACAACCCGAAAACAATCACTGTCAGCACCGGTACCGTCGACCGACCTCTAGTTCACCGCCTTCCCAGCTTTGCCAACACGTCAGTACGCCACCCGGTGTCTCAACGGCCACCGAGTACCCGTCGAATACCCACCGAGTGCTCACCCGAGCAGTCCGAGCTCGCGAACGTCCTCGTCGACCGTCTCAAGCGCCGCTTCGGCGTCGGTAGTCCGCTTCGCCCCCGTAATCACGATTTTCCCGCTTCCGAACATGAGGACGACGACGCTCGGTTCGTCGAGGCGGTAGACGAGTCCGGGGAACTGCTCGGGTTCGTACTCGACGGCTTCGAGACCGAGCCCGATGGCCAGCGCGTTCAGGTTGAGCGCCCCGCCGAGGTCGGCGCTCGAAACGATGTTCTGCACGGTGATATCCGCGTCCTCGGGAACGGGTACGCCGAGGTCGGTGAACTCGTCGAACAGTGTTTCGATGGCCGTGCTCACGTCGTCGACGCTGTCCGCGCCGGTACAGACGATTTTTCCAGACCGGAAGACGAGACACGCCGACTTCGGGTCTCGGGTTCGATAGACGAGTCCGGGGAAGTTCTCGGGGTCGTAGTCCGTCCCGTCCATATCGAGCGAGAGTCGTTCGAGGTCGAGTTCGACCGGAACCTCCGTCGAAGCGACGACGTTCTGAATCTCGATGGACCCGATGGCGTTCACGTGCGACATCTTGTGGATTCGTTGACACTCGCTCGACTTAAACTACCGGGGTCGTTCACACGCGTTAATCACCGGACAACTGGACAACTGGACGGCTAACCCACCACTGATCGGGCGGCCGGCTTACTGGACAACTTGAGACCGGCGGTCGGACAACAGTCGGGACGTGCTCCACATGAGATAACCAATGAATATTACCTCATCATAATTCTTTTCAGCGTCTTCTTCAATTACTCTCCATGGCGTTCACAGACACGATTCACGACGAGGCCGACGAGTTCTGGTCGGCCATCCTCGACCATCCGATGGTCGTCCGACTCGGGGAGGGGAGCCTCGACGAGGAGCCGTTCCGCTACTGGGTACGGCAGGACTACGTCTACCTCGTCGAGTACAGTCGCCTCTTTGCGCTCGGTGCCGCGAAGGCCCCGACGCTCGATTCCATGGGGACGTTCGCGAGCCTCCTCGAATCGACCGTCAACGAGGAGATGGATCTCCACCGGAGCTACGCCGCCGAGTTCGGCATCGACCCCGACGAACTCGAAGCCACGACGCCGTCGCCGACGACCCGCGCCTATACTGATTTCCTCGTTCGCACCGCGACGCTCGGCTCGTTCGGCGACATCGTCGCCGCCCTGCTTCCCTGTATGTGGGGGTTCAACGAGACGGGACGCCGACTCGCCGACGCGGGGACTCCGGACCACGAACAGTACGCCGCGTGGGTCGAGATGTACGCCGGCGACGAGTTCACCGAACTCACCGACTGGTGTAAGGCGCTCATGGACGACGTGGCCGCGAGCGCGACCGAGTCGGACCGCGAACGCTACCGCGACCTGTTCCGCACGTCGGCGCAGTACGAGTACCTGTTTTGGGACGCCGCCTGGCGGCGAGAGGAGTGGCCCCTATGACCGACGCCGACTCATCCAACTCGACTGGTTCGCCCGGTTCGTCAGACTCATCCGGTTCGTTAGACTCGCCCGACACAGGCCCATCGACCTCCGAGACGTACGACGAGTTCGCCGCGTCGCGGTCTGACCCGCGATTCACCGACTGGCTCCGCGAGCGCGCGGGCGATTCGTGGGACGACGCGACCGCTCATCGACTGACGCGAGAACTCGCCGCAGACGAACTCGCAGACGACGTGTTCAGGCAGTACCTCGTACAGGATTACGCCTTCGTGGAGACGCTCGTCGGCGTCTTCGGCCACGCTGTCGGCACCGCGCCGACCATGGAGTCGAAGTCGGAACTCGTCTCGTTCCTCGGCGTTCTCACCGACGACGAGGACGACTACTTCCTGCGGGCGTTCGACGCGCTCGACGTGCCCGAGTCGGTCTACTCGGAGCCGAAGACCACGCCAGCGACGCGCGCCTTTATCGACCTCCTCGAACGCGCCGCGGGGCAGGGCGGGTACGCCGAGACGCTGGCGGTCCTCGTTCCCGCCGAGTGGGTCTACCTGTCGTGGGCGACCGATGCGGCCGACGGCCATACCAACCCCGACGAATCGCCTTCGCGGTTCTACCTCTCTGAGTGGGTTGACCTCCACGAAGTCGACGACTTCGAGGCGTTCGTCGAGTGGCTGCGGGCCGAACTCGACCGCGAGGGCGCGGCCGCTTCGCCGCGCCGACAACGGCGGCTCGAACAGCTGTTCCGCCGCACGGTCGAACTGGAGGTTGCGTTCTTCGACGAGGCGTACGAACTGGCTCCGTCCGGCGATTCGACCGCGACTGCGACCTCGCCCGCGTCCTCACAGTCGGGCGACGGCGGCGCTTCCCAACCAGGTGACGGCCGATGGTGAGTTCGACCGTCGCGCTCGGGCTGACCGTCGCGACGCTCGTCGCGTTTACCGGCGTCGGCGTGTGGTTCTCCCGCGGTCGCGTCGGCTCCGTCGAGGACCTCATCAGCGCCCGCGGCTCCGCAGGGAGCCGGCGAACGACCGCGACGCTCGTCGCGTCCGTCATGGGCGTTTGGGTGCTCTTTTCGGCCCCCGAAGCGGGCGCGAGCTTCGGTATCGCGGCCGTCGTCGGCTACGCGGTCGGCGAGGCAGTCCCGATGCTCGTCTACGCCCGCCTCGGTCCGCGAATTCGGGAACTCATCCCCGAAGGCCACTCCCTGACCGAGTACGCTCACGCCCGCTACGGGACCGCGATGTACGCCTTCGTCCTCCTCGTGAGCGCACTCTACATGTTCATCTTCCTCGCCGCCGAACTGACCGGCATTGCCGGCGCGCTCGCGCTCGTCGCCGGCGTCCCGCAGTGGCAGACCGCGCTCCTCGTCGGTGGCTTCGTCCTCCTCTACACGAGCTACGGCGGCCTCCGTGCTAGCATCGCAACCGACGCGGTCCAAGCAGTCATCGTCATCCCGCTCTTGCTGCTCGCGTTCGTCGGCGCGCTCGTCGCGCTCGGTGGTCCCACCGCCGCCATCGACGGTATCACGGCGACGAACCCCGCGCTCCTCGATCTCGGCGCGGTCGCCGGCCTGCAGTTCGGTCTCGCGCTCGCGTTCGCCATCCTCGGCGCGGAACTCATCAACCAGACGTGGTGGCAACGTATCTACGCGGCCGACTCGTCGGAGACGGTCGGGCGGAGCTTCCGGACCGCGGCGCTCGCCAACGGTGCTATCGTGTTCGTCACCGCTTTCTTCGGCGTCGTCGCGGTCGGCAACGCCGCCGTCGTCACCGATCCCGCGAGCGCAGGTTACAACGCCGACGCCGCCTTCTTCGTCCTCCTCGGCGAGGCGTTCCCCGAGTGGCTCGTCCTCGCGGCGGTTCTCCTCGCGCTCCTGCTCGTGATGAGTTCCATCGACACGTTGTTCAACGCGCTTTCGAGCCTCGTGACTGCGGACCTCGCCCGCCTGCTCGCGGAGCCGAGCGACCGCCGCCTCGCGGTCGGGTCGCGGGCGCTCACAATTGCCGTCGCGGTCGCCGCGATTTACGTCAGTCTCCGTGCCCAGAGCGTCCTCCGGCTGTTCTTCTTCGCCGACCTGCTCGGCGCGGCGGTCGCCTTCCCCCTCGTCTACGGGCTGTACTCGACTCGAATCACCGGTCTCGGTGCGCTCGCGAGCAGTCTCACCGGGCTCGCCGTTGGCCTCGCGTTCTTCCCCGACCTCCGCGGCATCATCACGTCGATTCCGGTCGTCGGCGGCCTGCTTCCCGCCGCCGATCCGCTGTATCTCACCTCCTTCGGCGGGGCGTTCGTGGTGTCGACGGCGGCGGCGCTCGTCACCGCCCGGCTCACGGATGCCGGGTTCGACCTCGGTCGGCTCTCGCGGGAGATTCGGCGATTCGACGACAGCCGAACCGACGCGCCGTCGTCCGACTGAGGCGCCGTCGTCCGACTGACGCACCGTCGGCCGACTGGACGACTTCAGTACTCGCTGACCGTCGCGGTCCCCACCGAGATTCGGACGAGTTCGTTTTCGGGCCACGCGGATTCTTCGGCCCCGTACTTCCGGTTGATTCGCCGCGTGGCATCTCGAACGGCCTCATCGTCGTCGGTGACGACGGTTGCCGTCCCGAGAATCGTCACCTTCCACTGTGCCTGTCCCTTCTCGTCTTTCTGGATTGAGAGCGCGACGCGCGGATTCTCGCGAATGTTGGCGAGCTTCCGGCCCGTGGTGAGCACCTCGATTACTCCACGGTCGTCCGCGTAGTCGAACCAGACGGGAGCGACGTGAGGGCGGTCGTCGACGCTGGTCGCGAGGTGCGCCATGAGCGGTTCGCTCGTCACGAGCGACGCGGCGCGTTCGGAGAGGCCAGTCATAGTCGGATATCGGTCTCTCGGCGTAAAACGATGGCTTCGACCGGGTCTTACAAACGCGAGGGTAGTCCCCGCGACGGCGGGTACTGTCGGTTCTGATAACTCTCGTCTCACCTCCCCCGCTCCGTGAACACCCGAACTCTCTATTTTCATGTCATCTCTCTGTTCTGTTTAGTCATTCCTAACGCCAGCCGGAACGTAGTTGTCATCCGTCCGAATCGGCCGGAATAACCCTCATAACGGGTGCATAACAAAGGGGTCGGACGCGACAGTTCAGGCACCCTACTCATGAGTATCGAGGTTCGGCGGGCGACTGGAGATGACGTCCACAGTTGGGACGCGTTCGTCGAACAGTCACCGCACGGCAACGCGTTCCATCAGTACGACGCGCTGGAAATTCAGGCTGCGCACGCCGGCGCGGAGTTGGTTCCGCTCGTCGGACGAAAAGGCGAGGAAGTCGTCGGCTTGTTTCCGATGTTCCGCATCGACAAGGGACCGATAGCGACGGTGTTCTCGCCGCCGCCGGAGCTTCGCGTCGCGTACCTCGGTCCGGTCCTCTTGAACATGGACCACATGAAACAGCGAAAGCGTGAGGGTCGACACCACGAGTTCATCGACGCCTGCCTCGAATGGGTCCGCGACGAGATTCGACCGCGCTACACCCACATCCGCCTCGACGGTCGGTACGACGACCTCAGAGCTTTCTCGTGGAACGACTACGCGATAACGCCGCAGTACACCTATCACGTCGACCTCTCGCCCGGCGTCGACGACGTGTTTATGAGCTTCAGTAGCGACGCCCGGTCGAACATCCGGAACGCGCCCGACGACGCGTACTCCATCGAGGAGGGCGGTCCCGAAGCAATCGAGCAAATCGTCGAACAGGTCGCCTCGCGCTACGAATCACAGGGCATCTCGTATCGGTCGACCCCGGCGTTCGTCACGGACCTCTACACCACCCTCCCCGAGGGGCAGATACGACCCTACGTCCTTCGGACCGACGGCGAGTTCGTCGGCGGCATCCTCGTCGTCGACTACAAGGAGACGGTGTCGCGGTGGCAAGGTGGCGTGCGGACCGACGTGGAGACAGACCTCGCCGTCAACGACCTGCTCGACTGGCGTATCATGCGCGACGCGATGGACCGCGGGCGGACGACCTACGACCTCGTCGGCGCGAACAACCGCCGCATCAACCGATACAAGGCGAAGTTCAACCCCGAACTCCACCCCTTCTACAGTCTCGAACGGAACGCGGCGGGGATGAAGACGCTCGCACACCTCTACAAGACGATTCGTGAGGGCGTGTAATCCTGCCCAGATAGACCGTTAGAGCCCCGCGTAGGGATCGGGCTTCGCCTCGGTCAGGCGGTCGACCTGCTCGTCCGTGAGGTCGATAGCGGCGGCTTCGAGGTTCTCGGTCAGTTGCTCCACCGTGCGCGCGCCGACGATGGGTGCCGTGACGCCGTCGCGATGCATGAGCCACGCGAGCGCCGTCTGAGCGGGCGTCGCGTCGACTTCCTCGGCGACCGCGTCGAGTTCGTCGTGCACGTCGAAGTTCTCCGCCGTCAGATACGACTCCTCGAACCGGCTGGACTCCGCGGCGCGGGACTCGCCGGTGAGGCCGTCCTCGCGGGTGTACTTCCCGGTGAGGAAGCCCTGTCCGAGCGGGCTCCACGGGCAGACCGCGATGCCGTACGAGCGGGTCATCTCGAGGTAGTCTCCCTCGATTTCGCGGTCGACGAGGTTGTACCGCGGCTGGGCGACGGTGAACGGCTCCCAGCCCTCGGCACGGGCGATTTCGTTCGCCTTCGCGACCTTCCACGCGTTCGGGCGGAGCGTCGACGCACCGAGGTAGTGGACCTTCCCGTCTTCGACGAGGCCGTTGAGCGTCTTCATCATCTCGCGCGTGGGCGTCTCGTCGTCCCAGCGGTGGATGTAGAGCACGTCCACGTAGTCGGTGTCGAGGCGGTCGAGCAGGGCGTCGATGCGGTGCCGGATGTTCTTCCGGTTCGTCCCGCGGCTGTTCGGGTCGCCGTCGCGAATCTGCCAGTAAATTTTGGACGCGATGGTGAACCGCTCTCGGTCTCGGTCTTCGAGCCAGTCGCCGATCCAGCGCTCGCTCGCGCCGCCGCCGTAGATGTCTGCGGTGTCGATGAAGCGCCCGCCGGCCGCCTCGTAGGCGTCGAGCAGTTCGTGCGCGCGCTCCTCGTCGATTTCGACGTTGCCCTGTTCGGTCTCCTTGCCGAACCGCCACGTTCCGAACTGGAGTTCGCTCGTCTGGAGGCCCGTCTCGCCGAACGGCACGAAGCCCAGGTCGATGTCGTCGGGTGTCGTCATGCCCGCGGGGATACGCCGAATCGACGCAAAAGCGTTGGGTAGCCGGAAGGCGATTGGGGTGAGTCACCCCGCGTTCCGTCGTCAGGCGTTCGCGCGAATCAGCGATTCCAGTTCGTCGCGCACCTCGCTCGCGTCGGTGGTCCGAACCGTCGTCTGGACCGTTCGCTCGTCCAAGTCGCTAAGCTCGCTCAGTACGCCGCCGCGACGGTCGACTTCGATGTGCAGTTCGAGCGCGTCTTCACCCGGCCGGGGCACGACTTCGAGTTCGTCCAACTCGCCGGCGAACGGCCCCGACGTGGGTCGGAACTCGAACTCCTGTACGAAGCGCCGAGTCGAGGTGAAAACGCCGTGGGGGTCGGCCTCGCACTCGGCGCTGTGCAGCGAGAAACCGAGATCGTCGAGCGCGTCAAAGACGGCTTGCAGCCGCGGCGTCGGCCGGACGTTCAGGTAGTCTTTGTCTTCGGGGTCGACAGCCAACTCGATGTCGAGTTCGGTTTCGACCCACACGTCGACGTTGCCGAGCGTGACGGGCGTTCCGTGAGGGATGTCGAGCGAGACCTCTCGCGTCTCCCGTTCGTCCGGTTGGATAGTGAGGCTCTCCGCGAGAGTGTACTGTGCGATGTCGACCTCTCGGTAGCCCTCTTCGGTCCGGTAGCGGGTCTCCAGTTCGAACCGAATTTTCCCGATTTCCTGCTCCGTCGAACCGCCTTCGATGCGCACTTCTGCAACGACCGTCTCGCCGGGACGGACGGTGTCGGAGGGGAGGACGGTATCGACGGTTGCGTTGCCGATTCCGATTCGTGCGAGGACCTTCTTCATGATGCACGCCGCACGTCTCGCCCGCGGTGTAAGTGTCTCGTGGCTCGCTCACCCCCGAGCAACAGTCGGTTTTCAGAGCGACCGAATCGCTGCCACACGCGCCGACCCTCCAGATAGCGACTTGTCGGTCCGGTTAGAAATAACAAACAAATGAATATTAGGCTGGGATTGAAATTCAAAATCACATAATTACCTTTGAAACGGGGCTCTCAGCAGGTTCTGATAGTGTTTAGATATGACAGACAAATATCTATTTACACCTCGAAATTGTCTAGTAGTCGAGGTGTTCAGAAGTGACAACGAAACCACGAACTCGACGAGGCGTCCTTCGGAGCGCGGCAGGACTTGTGAGTCTCGTCGCGTTCTCCGGCGTGGGTAACGCGAGTTCGACCGCGAAAAGCCAGTTCGACGACGAAGACGGCAACGGTATTCCTGACGAGGGGGAGGTCGTTACCGGCGCGTACAAGTCGGTCTTGGCGTACGAGGGCGAGTACGGTTCGGGAGCGTATCCGCAGGAAGACTGGTACTGGGACCTCGGCGACGGTCGGGTTTACGGTACGGTCTCTAGTATCGATGAACTCGATCAGGACCGTCTCACCATCTGTGATTACAAGGTGCAGTACCGGGGAACGTACGCGAACGACCCGTTCCTAGACACCGGCTGGGTCAGAAACCAGATTAACTGTCGCGGCTACGACGACAACGGGAACTACAACTACAACATCGTCCACGAGACGGACCCGCGGTACACGGGTGACCGCCCGCCCGCGTTCGGTGGCGACTGGGAGTACCAGACGAACGTCGTCTCTGGCGTCGGTAACCAGGTCACTCGACCAACATCGCCACCGGGTCAGTAAACCATCGGCATCGCGGTGAGGCCGTCTTACTCCGTTTTTTCACGACGCCCCGCACTCGCGCACTCCAGTCCAGTACGACGTCCCTCACGTCACGTACACGTCGCCTTCGACTTCGTAGAGATACCCCTTGTTCAGGAGTTCGTCGACGGCTTCGGGGTCTTCGCCCGCCGAGCGAACCCGGCGGCGCGCATCGGTCACGGGCATGCCCGCGTCGCGGTCGGCGACGAGGGGCCGAAGGTGCTCGAACGCTCGCGTCGCCCGAGGAGAAAGCGGTGTGTGTCCGCCCTGGTTCGATGTCATCGAGTCCTCTATTCGCGACCACGGAACGCTCCGTAAAGAAGGTGGGTGCCGATTCGGTCTCTCGCGCGGTGGTGGGGTTCCGACGCGCAACCTCAATGTGTGGTCCGCCAGCGTCCTCCAAGTTCCTCACGTTCGCGATCAGTGTATTCTCCACTCCGAAAGACGGTCACACGGCCGTTCTCTTCGCTCAGCGTTACACTGGCAAGCACCTCTTCCCGGAGGGACACTTCTAACGCACTGAGATGTTTGGTTCCCATCCAATCGGCATAAGCGAGGGGTGGCTCTTCGACCACTTCAGTAGCATTTGGAGTCCGAACGCGAACCATTTGTTCTTGGATCGTCCTATCCGCGGCAATAACGACTGCCCCATCGCAGCTGAATGCCACGTTGCGGGCTGCGTCGATGAACTCATTGGATGTGATGCCGACTGACCGGCACTGTTTGACGGGCCACGTGTTGTCTCCCAGTGGATCGATGTATCTTCCGAAATCGATGTCAGCGACGATAATAAAGTAGAGACTCGGTCCGGTCACGTATGGCTCGTCTCACCGGCTGAAAGAGAGACTCAAACTCTCTGCGACATATCTGAGGATGTCGATAGTCTCTGGGATTGTGGCGTACTCCACTTGACTGTCGTTGGCTTCTACGATCGCTCTCTCACCGATATACTCGATGTACGGGGAGACTCCGTTTGAATGCTCTGCCCGCGATAGAGACGCCTAAGGTACATCACCGCTACTGACGTACCTACCCTCCGTAGACGCTGTACAAACACTCATTCGCCTTGCACAGCTTCTAGAAGCATGGCCGAGTTTCCAGATGAACGACAGCACCACTCGCGCGGCAGTACGTTCATCTCTACTCACCACGAAGTGTTTCCTCATGCCGGTCAACGTTCTCGTCGCCTTCGATGGCTCTCCGCTTTCAGAGCGCGCGCTCGCATATGCTACTGAGACCTTTCCGGACGCGTCCATCACATCGATGTACGTGATTAATCCGCTCGACTCGGTTATCGACGTGGAGGCTGGCGGCTTACCAGTCGCCGAAGACTGGCACGAGAATGCGAAAGAAGTCGCGACCGGAATCCACACCACGGTCACGGACCTCGCGGCGGAACGGAATACTGAACTCGTCACCGTCACGGAAGTCGACAAACCGGCACGAGCAATCTTGGAATACGCTGACGACCACGACATCGGTCAGATTGTCATGGGAAGCCACGGCCCCTCGGGAATCGACCGTACACTCCTCGGGAGCGTTGCCGAGACAGTCACCCGCCGAGCGCGGATTCCGGTGACGATCGTCAGTTGAACCATTCGGACCAGACGGACGCGAGGGCGGTCGATAGTGGGTGCCCATTTCGTCTGCACTCAGACAGGGACACGATGACAGACCGACAATACAGAATCAGAATGCAGTATATGGAGAGACCGCGTGACCGTTACTGAACCGTCCCCGCTCTCGACGTGTGCCGTCCAGATCGAACGACGAGGCGGTCGCGGCGAAGCGGGAGCACGAGCCCTCGCACGACACCTCCGAGACACGCCGGGCGTCCACGACGTCGACGTCTCGTTCCGAACGGGGAGCGTTCGAATCACCTACGACGAGAGCGTCACCTCGGAGGAACAGCTTCGAGAAGCGGTTCGCGACCGCGACGTCTCGATTCGGGACGACCCCGACACGGCACCCGACGAGGCGACCACCCGATCGGACCTCAGGCGGGAGGCCATGTTCGTCGGGCTGACGCTGGTCGGCATGGTGACCGGCCTGGCGACGGGATGGCTCGGCGGACCGTCACTCCTCATGTGGACCGGCTACGGCGTCGCGTACGCCTTCGGTGGCTGGTACGGACTCAAGGGGGCGATAGAGACGATTCGTCACGGCGCTGTCGACATCGACCTGTTGATGATCGTCGCCGCGCTCGGGGCGCTCTCTATCGGCTCACCGTTCGAGGGCGCGATGCTCCTCTTCCTGTTTTCGCTGTCGAACACGCTCCAGCACTACGCGATCGGCCGCTCGCGACGGGCGATCAAGTCCCTCGTCGAGATGCGGCCGGACGAGGCGCAGGTCCTCCGCGATGGTGAGGAGGTTACGGTTCCCATCGAGGAGGTCGCCATCGGCGACGTGTTCGTCGTCCGTCCCGGCGACAGAATCCCGCTCGACGGCATCGTCACGTCCGGCGAGGGAACGGTGGACCAAGCCTCGCTCACCGGCGAATCAGTTCCCGTACCCAAGGTACCCGGTGACGAGGTGTTCGGCGGCACGATAAACGAGAGTGGAAGCCTCGAAATCGAAGTCACGCGGCAGGCACACGAATCGGCGATCAGCCGCCTCATCCACATGGTCGAACGCGCCCAAAGCGAGAAGGCCCCGACACAGCGGCTCATCGACCGCCTCGAACAACCGTACGTCCTCGGCGTGTTCGGGCTCACGATTGCCGCTATCGCCGTTCCGGTCGCGCTCGGGAGTGAGTTTACCGGGACGTTCTACCGCGCGATGACGCTCATGGTCGCCGCCTCGCCGTGTGCGGTCATCATCTCGACGCCCGCGGCAGTCCTCTCAGCTATCGCCTCCGGAGGCAGACAGGGCGTCCTGTTCAAGGGCGGCGAGCACGTCGAGACCGCCGCGCGCATCGATGCGGTCGCCTTCGACAAAACCGGGACGCTCACGCAGGGCGACACGCAGTTGACCGACGTGTTCGTCCGTGACGGCACGGCAGAGGAGACGCTAACCGAGGACGAACTCCTCTCTGTCGTGGCCGCGGTGCAGGCCCGCTCGGAGCACCACCTCGCCCGTGCGACGGTGCGGGCGGCAGATGCTCGGTCACTCGACGTCCCCGACGCGGAGCGGTTCCAGTCGGTCGCCGGGAAGGGGGTCAAAGCGGACGTCGACGGCACGACGACGCACATCGGGAACCGCAGTTATTTCGAGACCGCCCTCGGCGACGCGGCGATCGATGGTCTCGACCCGGGCCTCGACCGTCTCCAGACGTTAGAGGCGGAGGGGAAAACGAGCGTCCTCGTCGCCCGAGAGCGCCACGGCGACGTCAGCGTGTCGGGGTGGCTCGCCTTCACCGACACCGTTCGCCCCGGCGCGGCCGAGATGATCGACGATCTCCGCTCGCTCGGCGTGGAGCACATCGTCATGCTGACGGGCGACAACGAGCGCGTCGCACAGCGCATCGCCGACGAAGTCGGCATTGACGAGGTACAGGCCGAACTGCTCCCGGAGGAGAAAGTGGCGACCATCGAGGACTTGGTCGGGCGATTCGAGAACGTGGCGATGGTCGGCGACGGCGTCAACGACGCGCCGGCGCTCGCCACGGCGACCCTCGGCATCGCGATGGGCGGCGCGGGAACCGACGTCGCACTCGACACCGCCGACGTGGTGCTGATGGGCGACGACCTCAGCAAGATTCCCTACGTACTCGGTCTCGGACGCAGGACTCGCCGGACGCTCACAATCAACCTCGCAATCGCCTTCGGCGCGATTGCACTCATGGTCGGTGCGATCCTCCTCCGAGGCATCCCGCTCCCGCTCGCAGTCGTCGGCCACGAGGGCTCGACGGTCATCGTCTCACTGAACGGCCTTCGGCTGCTCGGCTTTCGTGGGTGAGCACGTCACGGGCGACGGCAGTGAACTCCCTCAGGTCGCTCGGACGACCGCCGGTCTGTCGCGATGATGAGAGGCCGACGGACTTTCCAACCCGCCTGTTCATCTCCACGCAGGCCGTACGTTCCAGTATAAAGACAATTCACCGATTCCTCGCGGCTGCGGGCTTCGTCGTGCTGTCCGGTATCGTGAGCTTGCTTGCCGCTCCATCGCTCCCCGCTGCGCTCGTCACGAACTGGGGGGCGGGTGGCGAGCCCAACGGGACGATGCCGAAGCTGCTTGCCCTCTGGCTCATTCCCGCTCTGACCGCGGGGCTCCTTGTCACGTTCGCCGCCATCCCGCGAATCGACCCGCTCCGAGAGAACAGGTCACGTCGTAAATCACAATATCCCAACTGCGGTGGGGAATCCTCGTCGCCAGACTCCGTCTGGCGGGCAACCAGAACGCTCCGCGTTCTGGTGACGCCCTTCAGCGCGGGGAGGATGTCAAGTTACCGTCTCCTGACGACTCTTGCGCTCCTGTCCGCTTACTCCCACGGGTTCGTCCCCAGCGCGTGGACCAACAGAATCGCTCCGACGGCGATGCCCACGAGGACGAGCGCGACCGGGAACGCGGCGTCGAGGCCGGCCGAGAGGTACGACACCCAGATTTGTACCGGGAGCGTCCGCGGGTAGTACGCCAGCATGAGCGTCGCGCCGAACTCGCCCATCGCCCGCGCGAACGTCAGGGTCACGCCGGCGAGGATGCCCTGTTTCGCCAGCGGGAGCGTCACGCGCCGGACGCTCCCGACGCGGTCCTCACCGAGCGAGCGGGCCGCCGCTTCGAGTTGCCTGTCCACGCCGTCGAAGGCCGTCTTCGCGGTCACGACCAGAAACGGCGAGGCGACGTAGGTCTGCGCGAGGACGACGCCGACCAGCGAGCGCGTGAGCGGAACACTCGTCAGTTGGCCGAGGCCCGCGGGGCCGACCAGCTTGAGCAGTAACATCCCGCTGACGACCGGCGGGAGCACGAGCGGGAGCATGACCATCGCCAGGATCACGTCGCGGCCGCGGAACGACGTGCGCGAGAGCCAGTAAGCCAAGGGGACGCCGAAGGCGACGGCGACCAGCGTGCTCAGCGTCGCCGCGACGACGGAGTTGGTGGCGGCGGTCAGGACGACCTCGCTCGTCACGTCGCCGACCAGCGACGCCGGCGACTGCGCGAAGACGAGCGCGCCGATAGGAAGCAGGTAGTAGACGAGGAGCATCCCGGCGAGAAGCAGCGTCAGACCTCGCCACGTCTCGGGTAGGAGTCGCGTGACGCCGCTCTCGCGGCGGTTAGGCTCTCGGTGGGACATCTCCGAAGTAGTGTGGGTGGCTCTCGCGCACGGTGAACCCGGAGGGTTCGAGGAACTCGCCGGCGGTCCCGACAAGCGCCTCGAACACCGATTTCGCCGCCGTCGTGTCGGTTCGTCGCGTCGCAGCATACCGGATGGGGCCGCCGCGGACGGTGACGCCCTCCGGGAGCGTGTAGGAGACCGACGCGTACGCCGACGCGTGTTCGGGGTCGCTCAGGTTAATTTCCGCCGGGAGTTCGAGGTACGGGTAGTCACGCTCGACGGCCATGCTCCGGTAGACGAACGCTGCATCGACGCCGCCGGCGTCGAACTGCGCGAGCAGTTGCGTCTCGGGATATATCTGGTCGCGGCGGAGCAGGTCGTTGGCGAGCGCCGGTCGGTCGTAGTAGTCGGCGGCGAGCACGAGCGCGAACCGCGTCCGGTAGCCCAGCGGGTCGAGGTCGGGGTCGGTTCGGCCGAGACTGACGTCGTCGTCGAGGAGGGCGTCGGGCCACGACGCGGCGTCGGCGACTCGCTCGCCGCCGTCGGTCTGGGGGTTGTACGCGACGACGAGCGCGTTGTTGGCGAACGTCGCGTACCACGGGACCGAAAGCGGCGCGTCGAACAGCGTCGGGTCCGCGAGGGCGACGATGTCGGGGTCGCGTTGGTCGTCGGCGACCATCCGAGCCACGCGCGCGGAGCCGTGTGCCTCGACCTCGACGCGGGTTCCCTCCGGCGCTTCGAACTCGGCGGTGAGCGCCCGCTGGAGGCTCCCGGCG
>NZ_JAMYJY010000038.1:0-31233 GCF_024136985.1 Haloferax sp. AB510 | reverse complement strand
CACGAGCGTCCGCCGCCGTCGGCAGTCGCTGCTCGACGCCGCGGAGGCCATCCGCCGCGCCGTCCTCGAATCGCGCCCCATCGTCGTTCGCCACACGGCCACCGCCGACGGCTACGTCGCCGGTGCCGCCGTCGAGCGCGCCGTGCTCCCACTCATCCGCGAGGAGCACCCCCGCGACGACGCCGAGTACCACTACTTCACCCGTCGCCCGCTTGAGGAGGCCGTCTACGGCATGGACGCCGCCACGAACGACGTGACGCGGATGCTCGAAGACCGCGACCGCCACGACGAGAAGCTCCCGCTCGTGCTTCTCCTCGGCGCCGGTTCGACCGCCGAATCCCTCGACGGTCTCGGCCTGCTCGGCGTCTACGGCTCCGAGCGCGTCGTCGTCGACGCCGCGCCCGCCGACGACGAGGTCGCCGAGGAAGTCGACGTGCTCGTCAACCCCGCCCGCGAGGGAGCCGACGCCCGCGACCTCTCGGTCGGCGCGCTCGCCTCCACGCTTTCTGTCGCCGTCAACGAGGACATCCGCGACGACGTGTCGCACCTCCCCGCCGTCAGCTACTGGGAGAACTGCCCGCAGCAGTACCTCGACCTCGCCGAGTCCCACGGCTTCGACGCCGACCGCGTCCGTGAACTCCGCGAGGCCGTCGCGCTGGAAGCGTACTACCAGTCGTACCAGGACAAGCGCGAACTCATCGCCGACCTGCTGTTCGACGCCGACGAGGGCCTCGCCGGCCACGTCTCCGAGCAGTTCCGCATCAAGCTCGAAGACGAAATCGAGACGGCGCAGGCAAACCTCGAACGCCGCGATGTCGGTGCCATCTCCGTGGCCGTCCTCGACTCCGACGCCTACAGTCACCGCTTCGACTTCCCGCCGACGGGCCTGCTCGTGGACGAACTCCACCGCCGCACTCGCGAGGGTGACGCCTTCGTGACCGTCGCGCTCGGCATGGACGAACTCTACCTGCGCTCGACGGGCGACCTCGACCTCCGCGCAGTCGTCGAGTCGGCCGCCGAGAAAGCGCCCGCCGCCGGCCTCGCCGCCGCGGGCATCCGCGAAGGTCGTATCGAGTTCCTGACCGGCGCGCGCGACGAGGCGCTCGAAGCCGTCCTCGACGCCGCCGCCGAGCAGTTCTAAGCCGCAATCCAGACTCCTCCTCATCTTTTTTGACCGCTCGGGGCGTCTCCCCGAAGATGACCGAGGATTCGTCTTCTCCCGACTACGACGCGGTCTGGTCGCAGACACAGGCGAGCGACCCTGTCCTCCTGAGCGGTAGCTTCGCCGACCAGCGCGCACGCGGTCTGACCGAAGCGTACGTCTGCTGGGTCCGAATCGAAGACGGGGCCGTTCTCGATGCGCTCTCGCCCGTTCGTACTGAACTCGGGTCGATGCCGGGCGTCTCGCTCGACGACGAGGACACGCTCCACGTGACGCTCAAACTCGTGGGGTTCGGGCCGAGCGAGTCCGGCGACGGTTCTGACGAGGTCACTCCCGTGGAACTCGATACCATCACGAGAGACCTCGAAGCCGCGACGGCGGACATCGACCCGTTCGAAGTCTCGATTCGACGGCTCAATGCCTTCCCGTCGGTCGTCTTCGCGGAGCCGCACGCCGGTGGCCGGTTTCGCGCGCTTCACGACCGGATTCGGTCGCTCGACGGTGTGCCGACGTTTCAGTACGAGGGTGACGAATACGTCCCGCACGTCTCGCTCGCGCACTTCGAGACCCCCGACGGGTTCGAGCGAGCGTGCTCGTGGATTCGGGGCGACCGAGAGATACGGGTTCCAGACACGACCGTATCATCGTTCGAACTCGCGTCTGTTCCGCTCTCGGAGTACGAGGTCGAGGATATCGACGTGCTTCGACGTGTCGAACTGTAGCCTCCCGAGCGACACGCTTATCCACGAAACGACCCGATTCGCGCCCATGAACCGCCACCACGTCGCCGAACGGGAGGTGTGTCCGTGAGCGCCGAGACCGAGACGGAGTCCGAAGCGTTCGAGCGGACCTGCGAGGCGCTCGTCGAGCGCATCCTCGCGGGCGACGTCGACCGCGACGACCTCGAATCGGCAAAGCTCGACGCCTGTTCGGAACACTCCTCGCCGAAAGTCCCGAAGAACACCGAGATTCTGCAGTACGCCCCGGAAGACCGCCGCGAGGAGGTCAAAGAGGTCGTCCAGCGCAAGCCCGTCCGCACCGCCTCCGGCGTCTCGCCGGTCGCCATCATGACCTCGCCGCACATGTGCCCCCACGGGAAGTGCCTCTACTGTCCCGGCGGGCCCGCGAGCGAGTTCTCCTCGTCACAGTCGTACACGGGCCACGAGCCCGCGGCCGCCCGCGGCGTCCAGAACGACTACGACCCCTACGGGCAGGTCACGCTCCGCCTCGAACAGCTTCGACATATCGGCCACCCCGTGGACAAGGTCGAACTCATCTTGATGGGCGGGACGATGACCGCCCGGAGCCACGACTACCAGGAGTGGTTCGTCAAGCGGGCGCTCGAAGCCATGAACGACTACGACCTCGACAAGGAGCCCGAACCGGCCGAGGACCGGTCGTTCAAACCCGACCCCGAGGATGTCGAGTTCAAGTATATCGAGGACGTCATCGCGGAAAACGAGACGAACGACATCCGCAACATCGGGACGACCTTCGAGACGAAGCCGGATTGGTGCGACCCAGAGCAGATAGACCGGATGCTCGATTTGGGCGCGACGAAGGTCGAAGTCGGCGTCCAGACGACCTACGAGCGCATCAACCGCGAGATGCACCGCGGCCACGGCGTGCAGGCCTCCATCGACGCCAACCGCCGGCTCCGCGACTCGGCGTTCAAGGTCGGCTTCCACATGATGCCCGGCCAGCCGGGCATGACCAAGGAGATGTGTCTGGAGGACTTCCGCCAACTGTTCGAGAACAGCGACTGGCGGCCCGACTATCTCAAGATCTACCCGACGCTCATCGTCCGCGACACCATCACCTACGACATGTGGCGGCGCGACGAGTACGAGCCGCTGAACAACGAGGAGGCTGCCGACATCGTCGCAGAGGTCATGGGCATGATTCCGAAGTACACCCGTCTCCAGCGCGTCCAGCGGGACATCCCCGCGGACTTCATCGACGCGGGCGTCTGGAAGTCGAACCTCCGGCAACTGGCCGCCCAGCGCGCCGAGGAACGAGGCATCGTCCAGCGGGACATCCGCGCCCGCGAGGTCGGCATGAACGAGGCCGACCCGGACCCAGAGCGCATCGAACTCGACGTGATGACCTACGAGGTCGCCGGCGGGACCGAGCACTTCATCTCGTTCGAGGACCCCGTCGAGGACCTGCTCGTCGGCTTCTGTCGCCTCCGGTTCCCCGGCAACCCGGTCCGCCGCGAGCTTCAGGACGCGGCGCTCGTCCGCGAACTCCACGTCTACGGCTCCGAGGCGGGCATCGGTGCCGACGGCGACTGGCAGCACAAGGGCTACGGGAAGAAGCTCCTCGCGCACGCCGAGGAACTGTCCCGCGACGCCGGCTACGACAAGATTTCGGTTATCTCGGGTATCGGCGTCCGGCAGTACTACAAGCAGAAACTCGGCTACCACCAGGACGGCCCGTACGTGTCGAAGCGGCTGTAGGGAGTACCTGGATTTTTGGTCCGAGTTTTTGGTCCAGATTTTTCCGAGGCGAGCGTAGCGAGCCTCGGAAAAAGGTGGGACTGGCCCGTACGTGTCGAAGCGGCTGTAGCTGACGAAGGCTCCCGCGCCCGATTCTCACTCCTGAGTGTCGCTCCGTCACGCTTTTACTTTCTGGCCCACCGCACACGGTAGAATGGCACCTCAGGGGGGTGCGGCGGTTCAGGGGCAGGCGACGACGTGGCTTCAGGACCTCCGCTCGGCGCTCGCACAGTTCGTTTCGACAGAAGAGCGACTCGGTATCTCGGCCGCGCTCGTGGCGCTCGCGCTCGGCATCGCGGTCTTTCTCGCGCCGCGGCTCGTCTCGCGGGCGACCGCCGAGTTCCGAACGCGGGTGCTGGCCCACCCGCGGGTACCGGACGCCGTCACCGACGCGGCGTGGCTGTTTCCCGCGACAGTCGTCGTCCGGACGCTCCAACTCGCGGTCTTCGTCGGCGCGACGCTGTCGCTGTTGCTCCTCTGGGGCTACACCGGCCTCGCCGCGGACCTCACTGAGGTCCTCGCCGTCGCGGTGCCGAACGCCGCCAAACTCGGGGCCACGGTCGCGCTGTTCGCCGGGGCGCTCGTCGGGACGAACGTCCTCGAAGAGAAACTGGACTCCTACGCGACCGCATCGGACAACATCAACGCCCACCAGCAGGGCATCGTCTTCCGCGTCCTCCAACTGGTCGTCCTCCTCGCGGTCGGGATGGCGGCACTCACGGTCTGGCAGGTCCGAATCGGCGGCCTGCTCGTCGGCGCGGGCTTCCTCGGCATCGTGGTCGGCATGGCCGCGAGACAGACCCTCGGGTCGCTCATCGCGGGCTTCGTGCTGATGTTCTCTCGACCGTTCGAACTCGGCGACTGGGTGGAGATAGACGACGCCGAGGGAATCGTCACCGACATCACCATCATCAACACCCGGCTGAGCAACGCCGACGGCGAGACGGTCGTCTTCCCCAACGACCGCGTGACGAACGCGAAGATAACCAACCGGACGAAGCGCAACCGCCTCCGCCTCCGTCTCGACGTGGGTATCGACTACGAGGCCGACATCGAACACGCCGAGTCGGTGGCCGAGGAGGCGCTTTCCGGCCTCCAGTTCGTCGAGGAGGTGCCGAAACCGCAGGTGATGCCGACGACGTTCGGCGACTCGTCGATCGGGCTCCAACTCCGGTTTTGGATTACGAACCCCTCGGCTCCGCGTCGGGCGCAGGCGAAAGCCGAGGTGCTTCGGAACGTGAAACTCGCGTTCGACCGCGAGGGAATCAAGATTCCCTACCCCCAGCGCGAACTGCTCGCCCGCGAGGAGGCCGACGGCTTCCAGCTCCGGGAGGACCGTCGCAGTCGGCCGGTGGAGCGGTCCGTCTCGGAAGATTAGGCGACGGCGTCGGCTACAGCGACTTCCGCATCTCGACGTGCGGGATGCCGGCCTCGTCGAACTCGTCGCTCGTCGTCTCGTAGTCGAGGCCGTGGTAGAATCCCTCCGCGGTCGTCTGGCCGTGGAGGAGAAGCGAATCGAACCCGCGCTCGCGCGCCTCTGTTTCGAGCGCGTCCATGAGTCGTCGCCCCCAGCCCTCGCCGCGGGCCGATTCGAGGACGGCGACGCGCTCGACCTTGCCGACGCCGGGTTCGTACTCGCGCAGGCGGGCCGCGCCGACCGGGTCGCCGCCGCGGTAGGCGACGAAGTGGACCGCCTCGGCGTCGGGGTCGTCGTGTTCGTCCCACTCCAGTTCCTCGTCGACGCCCTGTTCGTCCACGAAGACGGCCTTGCGGACGGCGAAGGCGTCGTCGCGCTCGCCCTCGGTGACCGCGACGCGGACCTCGGTTTCGCTCATGAGAGCAGTTCCGCAGGCGGCTACCTGACGATTGCGGAGCGAGGTTTATCATGTATACCAAATGACTATATCGCGTGAGTACGCTCGACAGGTTCTTCATCGGCCGCGAGGGCGCGCCCACCCGCCAGCACCGACTGGGCGGCATCGCTCTCTTCGCGCTCGTGTTCGTCACGCATCTGCCGCCGGACGTGGTCGGCCCGCTGTCGTACCCGTTCGGCCTCCGGTTGTGGACCATCGCGGGCCTCGGTCTCGGTGGCGGTGCTATCGGCGCGCTCCGGGGTGACGGCGTCTTCGGGGCGCTCCCGCTCGGTGTCGGTCCGGTGCTCGGCTTTTTCACGGCGCTCGGCGCGGCCGAGTTGACGACGCCGAGCATGGGGCTCTGGCAGGGAGTCGCGACCGGTCTCGTCGCCGGCGGACTCCTCGCGAGCCTCGGGTTCGCGCTCGGCTTCGGTGGGTGCTACGCCGTCGCTCGCGTACTGTCGTCGGTCTGACCCCGCGCCACCTCGCCGCCGAGCGCCCAGCCGAGTCGGTAGACGAGCGACCCGGTCGCGAGCGTCACCAGCACCCAGACGACGAGCAGCAGGCCGACGAACAGGACACCGTAGCCGCCGAAGGGGACCAGCGGAAGTGCGAAGACCACGGGCGCGGCGACGATGGCGAGCGACAGCAGGCGCGTGTTCCCGTCGCGCCGGGCCGCGTAGCCGAGGGGGAGAAACAGCACGACCGCGGCCTCTAAGGCGAGCGCGCTGAGCGAGAACCACGGGTTCGGCCCCGGCATCGCGACCGTGGTCGTGACCGCGAGCGCGACCTGTGGCACGACGGTGGCGGCGACGAGGCGACGGAATCCGAGCGCCCCGGGACGGACCGCCGAGACGACGCCGAGCGCGACCAGTTGGAGGGCGAGGAGCCACGCCATCGCGGCGACGCTCCCGGAGAACGCCCGGACGACGAGGAGACAGAGGCCCCACATGACACCGAGTCCCGCGACGGCGGGGCCGAAGCGTCGTACCCCCCGGCCGCCGAACCGGCGGTCGAAGTGCCGGATGAGGAGGACGCCGATGGTGAGCACGAGCGTCGGGACGAACGCGACCCACGCGAGGTTCGTGAGGATACCGGGCCCCGAGTCGGCGGCGAGACTGGCGTAGGCCGCGGCCGTGGTCGCGAGTCCCGCGTCGGGGCCGAACGTGAGGTACGTCTGGCTCCCGACGCTTGATGCGGCCTCGTCGTCGGCGCTCCAGACGGCGGCCGTCTCGGTGGTCTGAACTTCTGTGGGCGCGGTGAGGAGCGATGACCCCTCGGGGCCGGTCACGACGAACCGGTCGGCATCGACGTAGACGGTACCCCTGACCCCATCGTCGTGGAAGTAGTCCACGACGAGCACGTCGCCGTAGCCGCGGTACGCCATCTCGGGCACCTCGAAGGTCACGACCGCGGTGTCGCCGTCCATCCGGGTTTCGAGGCGTCTGCGGTCGTCGGTGAACACGCGGTAGTCGTCGAACGTCTGGCGGACGACGCTGTCGAGCCGTTCGGGGTTCTCGCGGAACGTCGCGGCCGACTCGTCGTCGAGTTCGACGCGGGCGGTCCACGTGCCGACGCCGTCGTCGCCGACGCGGACTCGGAGCGTGCTCGATTCGACGGTGAGCGGGACGCCGGCGTCGTCTCCTGCTTTTTCGAATGTCTCACCGCAGACACCGCAGACGGCCTCTGGCGGTGGTCGTGCTTCGGCCGGGACGCTCCCGATGGGGAGCGCGGCCAGCGCGACGAGGAGGGCGACGGTGGCGAGAACGAGGGTGCGAGGACGCATTCACCGAATACATTCAGGCTGGCTGATAAGTATCTTCTCCCCGATTCGGGTGGGCGTCGCATCTGCGGAAACGACACCCCTTTTCGTTCGCCGACAAAAAGCGAGTCCATGGACCCGAAGCGGGAACTCACGAGCGTCGACCTCGCGGCCCTCGTCACCGAGTTGAACCGGTACGAGGGCGCGAAGGTCGACAAGGCGTACCTCTACGGCGACGACCTGCTTCGCCTCAAGATGCGGGACTTCGACCGCGGTCGGCTCGAACTCCTCCTCGAAGTGGGCGAGATAAAGCGCGCGCACCTCGCCGCACAGGAGCACGTGCCGGACGCCCCCGGTCGGCCGCCGAACTTCGCGATGATGCTCAGAAACCGGCTCAACGGGGCCGACTTCGCGGGCGTCGAGCAGTACGAGTTCGACCGCATCCTCACGTTCACGTTCGAGCGCGGCGACGAGAACACGAAAATCGTCGTCGAGCTGTTCGGACAGGGCAACATCGCGGTGCTCGACGAGACGGGCGAAGTCGTCCGCAGTCTGGAGACGGTGCGGCTCAAGTCGCGGACGGTCGCGCCGGGGTCGCAGTACGAGTACCCCGCCTCGCGGCTCGACCCCCTGACCGTCAGCCGCGACGCCCTCGGCCGGAACATGGAGCAGTCCGACACCGACGTGGTGCGGACGCTCGCGACTCAGTTGAACCTCGGCGGCCTCTACGCCGAGGAGCTGTGTACCCGCGCCGGCGTGGAGAAGACCCTCGACATCGCCGACGCAACCGACGACGACTACGACGCCATCTACGACGCCATCGTCGACCTCCGCCAGCAGGTGCGCTCCGGGGAGTTCGACCCGCGGCTCTACCTCGACGACGACGGCGAAGTCGTGGACGTGACGCCCTTCCCGCTGCGCGAACACCAGAACGCCGGGCTCGACGAGGAGGCCTACGACACGTTCAACGACGCCCTCGACGAGTACTTCTTCCGGCTCGACCTGACTGCCGACGAGCAGGAGGCGACCTCGGACCGCCCGGACTTCGAGGAGCAAATCGCCAAACAACAGCGCATCATCGACCAGCAGGAGGGCGCAATCGAAGGCTTCGAACAGCAGGCCGAAGACGAGCGCGAGCGCGCCGAACTGCTGTACGCCAACTACGACCTCGCCGACGACGTGCTGTCGACCGTCCGCGGCGCGCGCGAGGAGGGCGTCCCGTGGGACGACATCGCCGCGACGCTGGAGGAGGGTGCCGAACAGGGCATCCCCGAGGCCGAGGCCGTCACGAACGTCGACGGCGCGAACGGCACGGTCACCATCGAACTCGACGACGCGACCGTCACCCTCGACGTGTCGATGGGCGTCGAGAAGAACGCCGACCGCCTCTACACCGAGGCCAAGCGCATCCAGGAGAAAAAGGAGGGCGCGCTGGCCGCCATCGAGGACACCCGCGAGGAGTTAGCGGCCGTAAAGAAGCGCCGCGACGAGTGGGAGGCCGACGACGAGGACGACGAGGAAGACGAGGACGAAGAGCCGGAGGAGACCGACTGGCTCGCGCTCGACTCGGTGCCCGTCAAGTCCACGGAACACTGGTTCGAGCGGTTCCGCTGGTTCTACACCTCTAGCGGCTACCTCGTCGTCGGCGGCCGCAACGCCGACCAAAACGAGGAGTTAGTGAAGAAGTACATGAGCAAGCACGACCGCTTCTTCCACACGCAGGCCCACGGCGGCCCGGTCACGCTCCTGAAGGCGACGGGGCCGAGCGAGCCCGCGCAGGCGGTGGACTTCTCCGACGAGACGCTCCGCGAGGCCGCGCAGTTCGCCGTCTCGTACTCCTCCATCTGGAAGGAGGGCCGCTTCGCCGACGACGCCTACATGGTCGAACCCTCGCAGGTGTCGAAGACGCCCGAATCGGGCGAGTACATCGAAAAGGGGAGCTTCGTCATCCGCGGCGACCGCGAGTACTTCGAGGACGTGGCCGCGAAGGTCGCGGTCGGCATCCAATGCGAGGACGAGACGCGCGTCATCGGCGGGCCGCCGTCGGCAATCGAGGCGCGCGCGGAGACGACGCTGACGCTCACGCCGGGGCAGTACGCCCAGAACGACGCTGCGAAACTGTGTTATCGCCGGCTCCGCGAGCGCTTCGCCGACAAGTCGTTCGTCAGAAAAATCGCATCACCCGACCAGATTCAGGAATTCCTCCCGCCGGGCGGGAGCGACATCGTCGACGAGTAAACATCGACGCCGTCTTCGGGTAACCAGACGCTAGACGGCTTAATATTCAATTATTCGGGCGTGTCGGGTACAAGATTATATACTTTCTCGTCGTAATGTTGCTTCGAGCGCGCGTGTCAACCCGCGAATCTCACATTCGGCCGAACGGCCGGTGGATGGGTGGGTGGGTGGTGGCGCTCGGTGAAACATCATGATTTCAGAATCACTCAATTACCTTCGAAACGGCGAGGACTGGGTAAAGACGGTCCTCATCGGCGGCGTCCTCGGCCTGTTGAGCTTCCTCATCGTCCCGACGTTCCTCGTCATCGGCTATCTCCTTCGGGTCGTTCGCGCGACCATGAAGGGCGACGAGAAGCCCCCGGTGTTCGACGACTGGGGCGACATGGCGATAGACGGCGTGAAAGGCTTCGCTATCGCGTTCGTCTACGCGCTCGTCCCGGCCATCATCGCGGGCGTGTTCGGCTTCGCGGGCATCGTCGGCGCAATGGCCGGCGGCTCCGACGCCTCAGGCGCACTCGGCGGCATCGTGGCGCTCGTGGGGCTCCTGCTCGCGTTCGTCCTCGGCCTGCTCGCCGCGTACCTCATCCCGGCGGCGCTGTCGAACTACGCCGAGACCGACCGCATGGGCGCGGCGTTCGACTTCGGTACGCTCCGACCCATCCTGACCTCGGGCAAGTACGCCACCGCGTGGCTCATGGCCTTCGCGGTGCTGTTCGCGTCGTCCATCGTGGTCGGCGTCCTGAACGTCATCCCGCTTCTCGGCTTCGTCGTCGGGGCGTTCGTGACGTTCTACGCGGCCGTCGCCGCTTACTACATCATCGGCAAGACGTGGGGCGAACTCCACGACATCGAGATGATGGACGAGGGCGAGACGCCGGGCGAACAGCCCGCCGTCTGAACTGTCAGCGAAAACCCGAATTTTCGACGGAATATCTAAGCCGCTAGCGGCGCGACACCCCAACGGTATGCTCTCCGACGCGCTGTGGTTTCTCAAGCGAAGCGACGACTGGGTTGCGACGACGATTATCGGCGGGGTTCTCTCGCTGCTTTCTGTACTGATACTCCCGGGGATTATCCTGCAGGGCTACTTCGTCAGGGCGATGCAGGCGGCCGCGAACGGCGAGCAGGCCGCGCCCTCGTTCACGGACTGGGGCGGACTGTTCGTCGACGGCCTGAAGCTGTTCGTGGTGACGTTCGTCTGGGCGTTAGTGGCAATCGTCCCGTCGATGCTGCTCTCGGTCATCATCGGCATCGGCACCTTCACCGTCTCCGAGGCGGCGACGGGGAGCGCGGCGGCGTCCTCTGCGGGCGGCGTCGGGCTCGGTATCGTCTCGGTCGTCCTCGGCCTCCTCGTGTTCGTGCTCAGCCTGCTCGCGGCCTACCTCGGGCCGGCCGCCGGAGCGAACTTCGCCATCGAGGGGAATCTCGCTGCCGGCTTCGACGTGCGCACTATCCTCTCGGGCGCGTTCACCGGCGAGTACGCCGTCGCGTGGTTGCTCGCGCTCGTCGTCGCAGTCGTGCTCGGCTTCATCGGGGGTCTCCTTTCGGTCATCGTCGTCGGGCTCTTCGTCCTGTTCTACGTACAGGTAATTACGTACTACCTGTGGGCGCGCGGCTTCGCCGACGCAACCGGGAAGGGCCAGCAGTCGACGCAGTCGACTGGCTGGTGAGCGGCGCAGGGCGGCAGGCGGCGGCCGCGTTGGCATCCGCGACGCCGACTCGCGCCGGGTGACCGCGATAGCAGGACTCTTTTCCGTTCCCCGACGACCGGACGTGTATGCGCATTTCGAGCCGCGGTCGCGGCGAGGAGGGGCGCGAGCGAATCACGCTCGTCCCCGAGAACGTCGACGACCTCTGGCACCTCTCGTACGTCCTCGAACCGGGTGACCTCGTCTCCGGCGACACCACCCGCCGCATCCAGCGCGACGACGAGCAGATGCGGGACACCGGCGGCGAGCGCGAGCACCTCAACGTCACCATCGAGGTCGACGACGTGGAGTTCGCCCGCTTCGCCAACCGCCTCCGCGTCGGCGGCGTCATCGTCTCCTGTTCCCGCGAGGACCAACTCGGCCACCACCACACGCTCAACGTCGAAGAGCGCGCCGAGATAACCATCGAGAAGCACTTCAAGGCCGACCAGATAGACCGCATCGAGACGGCCGAACAGGCCGCCGAGAATCCCGACGTGGCCATCGCGACCGTCGAGGAGGGCGCGGCCTACATCCACACCGTCGCCCAGTACGGCACCGAGGAGTACGCCTCGCTCACGAAGCCAACGGGGAAGGGCGAGTACGCCCGCCCGCGGTCCGAACTGTTCGACGAACTCGGGTCCGCGCTGTCGCACCTCGAAGTGGACGCCATCATCCTCGCCGGGCCGGGCTTCACGAAGAACGACGCGATGGACTACTTCGAGAACAACTTCCCCGCGGTCGCAGAGACCATCGTCACGACCGTCGACACCGCCGGCGTCGGCGACCGCGGCGTCCACGAGGTGCTCAAGCGCGGCGCGGTCGACGACGTGCAGAAACAGACCCGCATCGCCGAGGAGGCCAATCTCATCGACGAACTGATGGAGAACATCTCGACGGGCGCGAAGGCGGCCTACGGCGTCGAACAGGTCGCCGAGGCCGCCGATTTCGGCGCGGTCGAACACCTGCTTCTCCTCGACTCCCGGCTCCGCGCGGAGCGACAGGGCGACGGCGACTGGGACGTTGACGTGAACGACATCATCGACTCGGTCGAACAGAAGGGCGGCGAGGTCACCGTGTTCTCCGCGGAGTTCCAACCCGGCGAGCAGTTGAAGAACCTCGGGGGCATCGCGGCGGTCCTCCGATACCGACTGCAGTAGACCGCCTTCGCCGCCACCGCCGGAGAAACCGTTTAACCGCCCGAAACCTACGTCTAGTCGTGATGCGGGGGGCGCTCTCGGAGACGACGAAACGGGTCGACCGCTGGCTCGACCAGGTGTTTTTCGCCGCGTGGGAGGTGTCGGTGCTGGCGATTCCGACGCTCTGGTTCCTGCTTTTCGCGACGCCCAGAGCCGAGGTGTCGCTGTCCGGCCTCACCGCTCTCGCGGCGAGCGCCGTCGCCGTCGGGACCTTCCGCGGCGGCTACGTCGGAACCGGGTCGTGGCCGCGCCCCGGTCACCTGCCGACGCTCCCGATTCGCTCAGCCTACTACAGTCTC
The DNA here is from genome assembly GCF_024136985.1 of Haloferax sp. AB510. Taxonomy (NCBI): domain Archaea; kingdom Methanobacteriati; phylum Methanobacteriota; class Halobacteria; order Halobacteriales; family Haloferacaceae; genus Haloferax; species Haloferax sp. AB510. The sequence continues at coordinate 18,534 of NZ_JAMYJY010000038.1, read as the reverse complement.
GTCGTCGGCGGTACGGCCCTGCTCGGCGCGTTCGCACAGACCGAACTGGGCGCGTTCTGGCCGGGTATCGTCGTCCCGGCGGTCGTCGGCGTCGGCGCGCTGGCGCTCGTGCCGGTCGTCCTCGTCGGGACCGAGCGGGTCGCGCGAGTGACGCTGTGACGCGATATCGGTAGTGGGGCGACATTCACACCAGATTTGGAAGAGACCCGGCACAGACTGGTGTGAGATATCGAAAAACCGCTATCTGTTCTCTCGCCCCTCGTTCAGTCGAATCGCCGAGCCGGGTGGAACCGCCCCCGACTCGCCGATTTCGAAGGAGAACGACTATGACAAACACAGCAACTCGCGACGGCCCGACCCGTCGCCGGTTCCTCCGAACGACCGGACTGCTCGCGGGCGGACTCGCCCTCGGCGTCGGCGCGACTGGAACCGTCGCGGCGGGGGTCTCGGTCGCAAACGGGTGGTACGAAGAAGAAGAGATATACTACGTCGCTCACGGGGTGGAGGAGGGAGTGACGGAACGCGGAGAAAACGACATCTACCTCATCGGCGGCGACAGGACGTTACAGGCGCAGGTCGTCGAGTTCGTCCCCGGAGAGTCTGGGTACTCGCCCCACTGGAACGTCAACCTCGTCAACACGGCGGCGGGGAAGACGGTGGCCGACATCGTCGGGTCGCCGTACGTCTCGGACCACTATCCCGAGGCGCTGTTCGACGACGTCGAAGACGTTCGAGCGGCGGCGGACGCCGGACTGGTTACGATATCGAAACCCGGCGTCGTCGTCCTGTGTCCAATCGTTCCGGAACGCGTCGCAGACGCACCCGGAAACACCGAACTGCCGGAGGCGTTCCCCCGTCCGTGGCCGACGACGTTCTGAGCGAGCACGAACGCCGGTGACGGTCGTTTTTTGCCACGACGCCGCGACAACCGTCTCGCTGAGGCTCCGCGGGTCTATCGAAACCCCTCCGTCCGTTCTACTCCCCCGTGAGCGACTCGCTCGCCGGCGAGAAGTCGATAGTCGTCCCGAGTCCCTCCTCGCGCGCCTTCTCGTAGAGCATGTGCGCCGCGGCGACCGTCTCGATGCCCGTGCCGCCGCTGTCGAAGACGGTTATCTCCTCGTCGTCCTCGCGCCCGGCGGCGACGCCGGCGATGACCTCGCCGAGTTCGGCGTGGATGTGGTCTTCGTCCACGACGCCGGCCTCCACGGCGGCGAGGAACGACCCGGCGTCCATCGTGGCGCGCTCGCGGAGGTCGGGGACGTACGTCGCGCGCTCGATGGTCGTCTCGTCGAGTTCGCGCTTTTCAGGGTGGTACTGGCCCATCGCGGTGACGTGCGTGCCGGGTTCGAGCAGGTCGCCGTCGAACACCGGGTCCGTGGCAGTCGTGGCCGTGACGACGATGTCCGCGCCCTCGACGGCCGCGGCGCTGGAGGCGACGGCGGCGACGCTGGCGTCGAGCGCGCGGTCCATCTCGCCCGCGAACGACTCGCGACTCTCCTTCGTCGGCGAGTAGACCCAGACGGTGTCGAGGTCGCGGACGGTCGCGGCGGCCCGGAGCTGTCCGCGGGCCTGCGCGCCGCTTCCGATGAGCGCGAGCGTCGAGGCGTCGTCTCGGGCGAGGGCGTCGATGGCGACCCCGCCGGCCGCGCCGGTCTTGAAGGGGTTCATGCTCGCGCCGTCGAGGAGCGCCAGTGGCTCGCCGCTCTCCGCGTCGAAAAGCGGCGTCATGAACCACGCGTCCTCCGCACCGAAGCCGGCGGAGTACATGTAGCCGCCCATCGCGCCCGTCTCGGGGAGCACGGCCGCGTAGGAGGTGAGCATGCCCGGCGGCTCGCGGTTGAACAGCTTCGTCCGCGGCTCGGCCGGCGCGCCCTCCCCGCGCTGTCTGTAGCCCTCGCGGACGGCCGCGACGTACTCGGCCGGGGTTGCCAGTCCACTAACCTCGTCGCTCGTGAGGAACAACGTCGCTGTCATGGTCGGAAAAACGAGACCTTCGGTCAAAACCCTGCGGGCCGGCGAACCGACCGAACGGGCGCGGGTTGGGGGTTAGTCTGCGTCGAGGACCGAAGGAGAAGGCGCGTCAGCGGCGTTGGGACCGGTGTGTTCGTCGAGGTGGGCGGAGGACGGCGACGAGGGCCCGTTCACGAAGAGCGCGTGGCCGGTGAGGAGCGCGGCCATGCCCGCGGCCATCGGCACTGCCGTGGTCAACTGCAACCCGGCGACGGTAAGCGTGCCGGTGATGCCGAGGAGTGTGAGCGGAATGAGCCCAAGAATGTAGTCGTAATATCCGGTCATAATATATAGTATACTACGGACGTAAGTGGTATAGTTCTTTCCCATAGATGACTGATACTGTTTTTGTGGCCTCCGGATAACTTTTCCATAACTTATGGCTCGATAATCGCAAGACTGCGGAGGGTCTGTATTCCCAAGAGAACATCACAAATCCGATACTGTGGATTGTGCCTCTCGCCCGAACAGTCGGTCCGTGGCTCGCGTCGTCTGCCGGAACTCCACACGGTTATGGGAGTCGGTGCCGTGGCCGGAGACGTGAACCGCAACGACCGCTCAATCGTCGCGTTGGTGATGCTCGCCCACGGGATGGTCCACACGTACGAACTGTCCATCCCCATCTTCGTGGCCATCTGGCTCGGGGAGTTCGCGAGCATCGACCTCGGCCTCGCGACGGTTCCCGTCACGACCGCCTCGTTGGGCGTGATGACCGGCCTCGGCTTCGCGCTGTTCGGCCTCGGGGCGCTCCCCGGCGGCATCCTCGTCGACCGCGTCGGCTCCAAGCGCCTCATCGTCGCCTGTCTCCTCGGCATGGCCGGGTCGTTCGTCTTGCTTGCGCTGTCGCCGAACCTCGTCGTCGTCGCCCTCGCGCTCGTCGTCTGGGGTGCCGCGGCCAGCGTCTACCACCCCGCCGGACTCCGACTCATCAGCACCGGCGTCGAGGAACGCGGAACCGGCTTCGCCTACCACGGCATCGCCGGGAACCTCGGCATCGGTTTCGGCCCCTTCCTCACCGCGCTCCTCTTGTTGTTCTTCGACTGGCACCTCGTCGCCGCCGTGCTCGCGCTCCCGGCGCTCGTGGCCGCCGCGCTCGCGACCCGCGCCAACTTCGAAGAGCAGGCAGCGGTCGCCGCGACCGACGGCGGTGAGACGGGCGACACCGACGACGATGATGACACCGGGGGCGACGGCAAGGCCGGCACGGGCGTCTCCTCGTTCGCGGAACTGGTCTCGCAGTCGAAGCACCTCTTCGCCGGCGGGTTCGCGCTCGTCTTCGCGCTCGTGATGTTTTCGGGGCTGTACTACCGCGGCGTCACGACGTTCCTGCCGGACCTCCTCGGCTCCGTCATCGGCATCGAGCCGATTCCGGTCTCCGAACTCCTGCCCGCCGCCCTCGCGTCCGGGTCGGCCGGGGGCGCGCCGACGCTCGACGTGGAACTGTTCGTCTACGCCGGCCTCCTGACGGTCGGGGTCTTCGGGCAGTACGTCGGCGGCAAGCTCACCGACCGCATCAGGACCGAACGCGGCATCGTCGCCGGCTTCGGCGCGCTCGCCGTCATCGCCATCGCCTTTCTCCCCGTGGCGAGCCTCGGTGTCGGCCCGCTCCTCGCCATCTGTGCGCTCCTCGGCTTCTTCCTGTTCATGGTCCAGCCGTTCTATCAGGCGACCGTCGCGGAGTACACGCCCGCCGGTCTACGGGGACTCTCGTACGGGTTTACCTATCTCGGCGTGTTCGGCGTCGGCGCGCTCGGCGGTGCCATCGCCGGCTACATCCTCACCGTCGCCGACTCGACGGCGCTGTTCGTGGTCCTCGCCGGGTTCGCGGCGGCGGCGACGCTTCTCGGCGTGACGCTGTTGCGACGGCGGCCGACGCCCGCCTGAGAGCGGTCAATCGGCCGAAAAACAGTTTTTGACGGGTGAATTCGGTCCGGTCTCCGCGCCTCAGACGAGTTTGAAGTACAACGTCCGCCAGACCCCGAGCGCGACGGAGCCGAGCACCAGCATGACCGCGACGAACGTGAGTTCGACGCCGCCTTCGAAAAGCGGCGTCCAGCGAATCGCCATGCCGATGACGGTCGCCGCGAGCCACGAGCGAATGCCGAGCGGAACGGCCGACTTCGCCGACTCGGCCGCGCCCGGCGAGTACGCGCCCAACAGCGGGGCGGTGACGAGCCATCCGATGAGGAACGGGACCGCGGTGAGTACCCACCCGACCGGGTCGGCCGAGAGGTACGACACCCCGTTGTGCTGGACCACGCCGACGGTGACGAGGAGGAAGATGGCGAGCACGTCGCCCACGGCGATGGGTAACGCCCCGGCATCGAGTCGCTCCTCTAAGAACGAAGTCGAGGTTGCCATAGGCGAGGATTCGTCGCCCCCCTAATGGCTTTCCCGCTTTTTTCCGACCACCGTGTACTCGAAGCCCCGTTCGACCACGTCGGCATCGAACCCGACGCGTTCGAGGAACCGGACGAGTTCGTCGGGCGTAGCGAACGTGGACCCGAAGCCGACGACCCGCTCGGCGGCGACCAGCCCACGGCCGAGGAGCGTCTCGGGGTCGAACTCGTTGACGGCGAACACCCCGCCGGGCGCGAGGACGCGGAAGACCTCCTCGGCGACGCCCCGCTGGTTCGGCATGTGGTGGAAGGCGTCGACGACGGTCACGGCGTCGAGGGAGCCGTCGGCGAAGGGAAGCCCTCGAGCGTCGCCGCGGACGCAGTCGAGACCCCGTTCGCGCGCCCGGCGGAGCATCCCGGCCGAGCGGTCGAGGACAATTCGTTCGGGAACGTCGAGCGCGAGGGTCGCCCGCCCGGAGCCGCCGCCGATGTCGACGACGCGCTCGACGGGGCGGTCGGCGCGGTCGAGAGCCGTGCCGAGCGCGCCGGGGTCGGCGGGCGGCATCACGAGGTCGTAGACGGGTGCGAAGCGGTCGAAGAACCGAACGTCGCCTGCGCCGTGCATGCCCGACTCCACGTTCCCGCCGGGGAAGGTTCTTGCGCGCGGCGGTCCCATCTCGGCCATGGAGTTCGACCTGCTCGGGTGGCCCGAAGACGGGCCGCGGCTCCGCCTCGACTACCGGCGGTTCGCCTACGCGGGGAAGTTCGTCACCGCGGCGACGGGAAAGACGGTGCTCCGTGACCCCGACGAGCCGCTCCCGCCCCTCGACGACGACCGGCCCGCGCCGAGTGGCGGCCCCGACTCCCTGCCGCCGGTAGCCGAGGACGTGGTCGCCGCCGTCGCGTTCAACGAGGATCGGACCGACCCGACGACGCTCTGGCTCCGGTACGTCACGGTTCGGCAGGACCGCCGGGGTGACGGACTCGGCCCCGACCTCCTCCGTCGGACCTGCGAGGCCGCCGCCGACCGCGGCTACGAGACGGTCCGCATCGCCGCGAACAACCCCTTCGCCTACGAGGCGTGCCACAAAGCCGGATTCGGCTTCACGGGGCGCGAGACGGGCGTCGCCGAGTTGGTGCTTGAGCGCCCCGCCGGCGCGCCCGCGGCGGTTTCCCGCGAGACGTACCAGTCCGGCCTCGACCGTTACCGCGCCCGCGACCTCGGCGACCCGGAGCGATCGTTCCTCGCGGCGCGCGAGGGCGCGGCACCGCCCGAACTCGACGGCGTTCACTCGGACGATTGAAACCCTCGGCCCTCGAAGGCCGAGCAAATGGGAAACGCAGACCTGCGGACGCTCGCCGCGCTCTCCGAGGTGTCGTTCGACGAGGTGGCCGGGAGCGTCGTCGCCGTCGACGCCCACAACTGGCTGTACCGGTATCTCACGACGACGGTCAAGTGGACGAGTTCAGAGAAGTACACGACGAGCGAGGGCGAGGAGGTCGCCAACCTCGTCGGCATCGTCCAGGGACTCCCCAAGTTCTTCGAGCACGACCTGACGCCCGTCTTCGTCTTCGATGGCGGCGTCACCGAGATGAAAGACGACGAGGTGGCGAAGCGCCGCGAGAAGCGCGAGAAGGCCGAAGAGCGGCTCGAAGCGGCGCGTGAGGCGGGCGACGCGGTCGAAGCCGCCCGGATGGAAGCGCGCACTCAGCGGCTCACCGAGACGATTCAGGACACCAGCCGCGAACTCCTCTCGCTGCTCGACGTGCCGGTGGTCGAAGCGCCCGCCGAGGGCGAGGCACAGGCGTCCTACATGGCCCGTAAGGGCGACGCCGACTACGTGGGCAGCGAGGACTACGACACACTCCTGTTCGGCGCGCCCTACACGCTCCGACAGCTCACGAGCAAGGGGAACCCCGAGCTGATGGACCTCGACGCGACGCTCGACAAACACGACATCACCTACGAGCAACTCGTCGACATCGCCATGCTCTGCGGGACCGACTTCAACGAGGGCATCACGGGGATCGGCCCGAAGACGGCCGTGAAAGTCGTCACGGAACACGGCGACCTCTGGTCAGTCCTCGAAGCCCGCGGCGACACCATCCCCAACGCCGACCGGGTGCGCGAGTTCTTTTTGGACCCGCCGGTCACCGACGACTACGACTACGACACCGACATCGACCCGGACGTGGCCGCCGCCCGCGAGTTCGTCACCGAGACGTGGGAGGTCGACCCCGAGGAGGTCCGCCGCGGCTTCGAGCGCATTGAGGAGTCGGTCACGCAGACCGGCCTCGACCGCTGGACGTAGGGCGCGTTCGCATCGAGACAACAGCCCGCCGACACGTTTACACGGGCTGATTCGGAACTCCGGCGTGTGTCCCCCGACGACGCCCCTCCCGCAGACGACCCTCCCTCCGACGAACGCTCCTCGCTCTCGCGTCGCCAACTCCTCGGCCTCGTCGGCGGCGCGGGCGCGGTCGGCGGTATCGGTTGGTTCAGGCCGACGTGGCTCCCCGACCCGATTACGGACTGGCTGACGACGATGTACCCCGACCCGCCGAGCAACTACGTCTGGCAGCCGCCGGTGAGCGACGAACACGCCGACGCGGCGGTGCGGCGACTCGAAGAGACCGTCGAGCAGGCGAAGCAACTCCGCTCGCGCATCGACCACAATTCGGTGGACGAGGAGATGCGGTTTCACCTTCGCGGGTCGCCGGCGGGCGGTCACCTCGAATCCGCCAAAGAGGAACGAGACACCCGTGACCGTCTCTTCTCGGCAACCTACGGAATGCTGTTCGCCGGCGAAGCCGTCGGTTACGCGAAGATTGCACTCGGAGAGGAGGACCCGGATGCCCGTCTCGAACGCGGCCGTGAACTGTGGGAGGCGAGTGACGCGGTTGCGGACTCCATCTCTGCGTACCGTGTCTCCGACCCCGGCCGTGACCTCGGGTATCTCTACGCCATCGAACGCCAACTGGCCTTTGTGCGAATCAGTTCGAACTGGAATGGGACGTCCGTCGGCGGCGACCCCGACTCGGTAGACGAGTACTCGCCCCACGGACTCGCGAACACCTGGGGGTCGCAGTTGCAGGCGGAACAACGACTCGAAAACGCACGACACTACCGAGAGCAGTATCGCTCGGGTCTCGGAGACGACCCACAGCCGCATCGCGAGCGACTGGACGACGCGCTTCTCGGCCTCCTCGCCGAAACCGACCGGTTCCCGAGACGTGACCAGATGCGGACGAAACTCGAAGACGAACTCGAACTCGACCGGTCGTCGCCCTACGGTGCTGCCCGCTGGGAGTTGTACACGCTCTGTTTCGACAACGACTTCAGATTCTACGTCGACGACCTCCGACGAGACCTGACGGTCTTTCGCGTCGTGAAGACCGGTCAGGCCCTCCTCGCGCGACGGGCCCACGACTTCGCGCTCGACGCCCTCGACGTGGACCCCGGCGATACCGACTACGACTCCGGACGGTCGTTCCAGGCGAAACGCCGTGCGATGCGCAACTTTCGGGCGACACGCGACGAATACGACTCGAATTTCTCGGGCGTCGTCGCGAACGAGGTGGCGAGCATTATCCGCGGCGGCGACGTGGGCCTCGAAATCGGCGACGGGCCCGCGTGGAAAGAGCGCGTCGAATCGGCGGTGTACTACCTCGTCGGTGCCGGGATGATGCGCAACCTCGGTGATGTCGTCGACCCACTACTCCGAGTCGAAACGGACGGCTAAAACCGCGTGTGTCGGCCTACGACACGTCCTCGATAGCGTCCAGCAGCATCGTCGCGCCGAGGTCGATTTCGCGGGCGGTCACGTCGAGCGGCGGGAGGATTCGGAGCACCTTGTAGCCGCACGAGAGGGTCAGGAGGCCGCGCTTGAGGGCGGCTTCCTGCACGGCGTCGCGGCGTTCTTTGGTGTCGAACTCGACGCCGAGAAGCAGGCCCTTGCCGCGCACGTCCACGACGGTGTCGGGCGCGTCGTCGCGCATCCGCTCGATGAACTGCCGGCCGCGGGCGACGGCGTTGTCGAGCAGGTCGTACTCCTCGATGGCTTCGAGCGTGAACACGCCCTGCATCGACGAGACGATGTCGCCCGCGCCCCACGTCGAGGAGAGCCGCGAGGTCTCGTCGGGGAATATCTCGTCGTTCGAGATAGTCGCGCCGACGCGGAGGCCCTTCGCGCCGGTGATGATGTCGGGCTCAAGCGGGTAGTGGTCGGAGCCCCACATCTCGCCGGTGCGGCCGACGCCGGTCTGAATCTCGTCGGCGATGAGCGTCAGGTCGTAGTCGTCGACGACGGCGGCGAGTTCCTCGGCGAAGGCGTCCGACGGGAAGCGGTAGCCGCCCTCGCCCTGTATCGGTTCGACGATGACGTAGGCGACCTCGTCAGCGTCGATGTGGCCCTTCTTCGGGTGGAGCTTCTGTCGGAGTTTGGAGACGGCGGCGCCGGCGTCGGGGAAGAAGCCGCAGGAACACGTCTCGGGCGAGCAGGTCCGGTCGTCGCAGAACGGCACGTCGAGGACGCCCGAAATCTCGGGGAACTTGCGGCGGTAGACCGACTTCGAGCGGTTGAGCGAGAGCGCACCGAGAGTGCGGCCGTGGAACGCGCCCTCGAAGGTGACGCCATACTTCGCGCCGTCGGCGTGGTCGTAGGCGATTTTGATGGCGTTCTCGACGGCCTCGGCTCCGGAGTTCGACAGGAACACCGTGTCCATCCCGTAGTGGCTCGTGAGGTCGGTCAGTTTGTCCATGAGCGCGGCGGGGCCGGGAAGCCGCTCCTCGCCGGGTGCGGAGCCATCGCTGACGTAGAAGTCCTGGCCGGCGATTTTCGTCGGGTCGACGAGGTCGAACTCGGCCATGCGGTCCATGAGCTTCGGGTTGTTGTAGCCGAGCGGGGCGGCCGCGACGTGGCTCGTGAAATCGAGGAGGACGTTACCGTCGACGTCGGTGCAGAAGGGCCCTTCGGACTCAGCCGTGATGTCCCAGACGAAGTCGTAGACGTACGTGCTCGGCGCGGCGTGTTCGTGATGGTACTCCACCCACTCGCGCGCTTTCTCGCCGGGCATCGAATCGACGCGTGGCACCGCCGTCTCTCGGTCCATGCGCCTCGGTACGAAGACCCGTGTGTTAAGATATTCGTTATTAATGGTGCAATATCAGCCGGGAAGCGGTCCAGTCTGTCGGTTTCACCCCGCGAACGGAAGGGTTCGGCGACCGAACGTGACGGTAGCGCGTCGTGACCTGTCGCTCCCGCGATAGGCTTTTGACGCCTCCGCGTCCGTGGTTGGGTATGGCTCTCCGTGACATTCAGCGCTCCCGGGCGATGTGGTGGGCGCTCGCGTTGGTCCTCGCGGGCGCGCTCGCCTACGTCGTCTACTCTTTCATCGGGACGTTCGTCTTCGGTCTCTTCATCTACTACGCTACGCGGCCCATCTACCGGCGGATTCGGAGGCGGGTAAAGCCTCCGAGCCTCGCGGCGGCTGTGGCGCTTTTCGCCCTCGCGCTCCCCGCGCTCGGACTCGTCGCCTACGCCGCGACCATCGCCCTCCGCGAGTTCCTGAAATACGCCGACCAACTCTCCTCCGACGAGGTACCCATCGACCTCGAAGCCTACGGCATCGACCCCACGCTGTTGGAGGGAATCGCCAGCCCGCAGGCGCTGTTGGAGTACGACTTCCGGTCGGTGTTGACGCCCGAGGCGATTAGCTCGGTGTTCGATTCGCTGAGCGTCGCCGCCAACACATTCGCGTTCCTCGGTATCGGCGCGATTCACCTGTTCGTCATGATCGCGTTCGCGTTCTACCTCCTCCGCGACGGCCACCGACTCCGCCGGTGGGGCCAGTCGATGTTCGCCGACGACCACGGCATCCTCGAGGCCTACATGCGCGGCGTGGACCGCGATTTCAACAACATCTTCTTCGGCAACATCCTGAACGCCATCCTCACGGGCACCATCGGCGTCATCGCGTACTCGCTTTTGAACGTCATTGCGCCCGTGGGCGTCCACATCCCCGCACCGGCGCTTATCGGCCTGCTCGCTGGGGTCGCGAGCCTCATTCCCGTCGTCGGGATGAAGCTCGTCTACGTCCCCGTCGCGGCCTACATGGCTCTCGAAGCGACGATTGCCAACCCCCCCGGGTTCTGGTTCGTCCTGCTTTTCGCTGCCGTCTCGTTCGTCATCGTGGATACGATTCCCGACCTCGTACTCCGGCCGTACGTCTCCGGACGGAGCCTCCACGTCGGGGCCGTGATGCTCGCCTACACGTTCGGTCCGCTCCTGTTCGGCTGGTACGGCATCTTCCTCATGCCGATGATACTCGTGCTGTTCGTGAATTTCGTCCGGCTCGTTCTGCCGGAGCTCTTGGCGGGGAAGCCGATTCGGCCGTACATGGTCGACCCCGCATATCTGGTCGACGGCCCGCCAGTCGACGAGTTGACCGTCGACGAGGCGGACGACGCACCGCGAGAAACAGCCGCGACCGACCAGCCGGGAGAGAGCGAATCGGACGAGCTAGAGACGTTTACCGACCGAGACGAGAAATCGAGTCGTGACTCACGGTCGCCGTCCGACGCCGGCGTGGACGGGTAGTCCGAGTCGCCCGCTCACGCTTCGAAGTCTTCGGGGACGTACTCCGCTTCCCACTCGTCGCGGGCCTTTATCTCGCGGCGACCGCGGCGGGTGAGCGTGTAGTAGTTGGTCCGGCGGTCGCGCTGGCCCTTGTCGACCAGCCCCTTCTCGACGAGCGTGTCGAGGTTGGGGTAGAGCCGCCCGTGGTGAATCTCCTTTTCGTAGTAGGCTTCGAGTTCTTCTTTGATGGCGAGTCCGTGCGGCTCTTCGAGACCCGCGATGACGTACAGCAGGTCTCGCTGGAATCCTGTCAGGTCGTACATCGGTAAATTCGACTCGTATGTTACTGTCTAATTCAGATAAGCATATCGGCCTCGACCGACGATTCTCCCTCGAAAACCCGCTAGTCTCCGAGATACTCCGCCAGCAATCATGTAGTCCAAATTACTAATTTTCCGAAGTTGCCGTTTCGATGTCCGGATATGTCCACAACTGGACGGCTCGGGCAAATTAAGCGAGCAGATTGTTAATTGTTATCAATGGACAACTCCTCGACTATCCAAAACAGAAATCCGAGACGAGGTGACAGCGTCACCACTCTCTCGGAGCAGCCGGCGGCGGGTCGAACACCTAGCTTGTGTGATACGGTCGAGTTGACGAGTCGGATGACACCGAGAACGGTCGGGGTCGGAACTCGGATGCACTCGAACGAAGCGCGGGTGGAACAGTCGCTCGTGGGTCGTAGCTTCGTGCAGAAGGAAAGCAAGCCGTGCCGGAAATCTCCGGCACGGCATGCCGCCCTGAATTGGTCCCCGCTGACGCTTCGGCCCTCCAAAGCGAAGCGTCACTATCGGCTACTGTTCGGTTTTACTTAAAGATAACGACGCGTGCCAAACATTGACAACGCGGCAAACAGTCCGTCTGAGTGGCACGCACGCGCCGAATTCCGGAAACGATGCGGTTCCAGCCTGCTAAAAGATTTATGTTACTGTAATCACATGTGTTCCTCTTCCAGCACCCAGCCGAGCGCCCGCTTGTAGTGCGTCATGAGCTTTCTGACCCCCTCGTGTCGCATCTCTTCGGAGTCGAGTTCGTCCTTCAGGAACTCGTACTGCTCTCGGACCTCGGATTCGCTTCGCATACGTCGATGGTGGGTCGCCGGACCTATGTAGCCCGGCGGTCGCTCGGGTAGCGACCGACCGCGGCGGGGGCGACTCGCTTCGTGCCAGACTCCCCCGCGCCGGGTCGCCGTGCTTTTGCGCCGTCGGGGCGAACCCAGTCGCATGGAGATACGCGGCGAGCGCGAGTGCAAAGAGTGCGACCACCGATGGTCGTACTACGAGACGGGAAGCGTATCGTGCCCGCAGTGCGGGAGCCTCCGGAGCGTCGGCGTCGGCGACAGGGAACGTCACACCGCCATGCAGGTCGACCTCGACCTCTCGGCGCACCGGTCGGCCGTCGGCGACGGGTCGCTTCGCGACGCCGCCCCGGCGTTGAAGTCCGACCTCCGCGACTACATCCGGCAGACGGGCTACATCTATGGGGGCGAACTACTCCCCCTCGGTGACACCCCGCTGGCGGCTCACGAACTGCTCCACGCGGTCGACGTGGTCGCCCGGTCGAACCGCCCCACGGACGACGAACAACTCTACGTCATCACCCTGCTCCGACGCGCCGACGAGGGAGAGCGCCCCGACCCCGACGCCGTGCCCGACTCGATGGCCGACGCCCGCGGCCTCGCCTACGCCGAGGCCATCGACGCCTACTGCCGCGACCTCTCGACGTGGCTCGACGACAACCCGAACCCCGAGGTCAGGACGACGCTCGAAACCCTCTCGAACCACCGCAAGCGCGTCGAGGCACTCGACGGGGCCGTCTCGCTTGCGGAGTCCGAGGCGCTCGTCGAGGCCGCCCGCGAGCTACACACCGCGCTCGTCGACGACGACCTCGACGCGCTCGCGTCGGCCCGCGACACGCTCGCGGCGCTGTTCTGAGGCCGCCCGACCACCGCGCTCACCGAACGTTTTTGCCTCGTGGCGACCCTTCGCTGACGATGACTGCCGGATTCGACATCCACGAGGTGCGCCACCGGGTGAAACTGCTCCGCGACGACGGCGACACGATGCTCGTCGAGAACCGCGACGGCGTGGCCTGTCCGGCCTGCAGTGACGACTTCTCGCAACTGCTCATCTCCGACCGGGACGCGCACAGCTTCGACGTGGACGCCGACACCCGCTTTTGCGTCCGGCGGGACAACGACCGACTACTCGTGGCGACTCACGAGTGAGAAAAGACCGCTGTCGAACGGGCGTCAGCGCCCGAGAAGAAACCGAATCAGCCCGCGGTCCAGCGTGTCGTCGGGGAGCGTCTCAAACCACGCCACGTCGGCGATGGCCTCGTCTTCGAGACCGGGGTCGTCGGTGAGGTCTCCCGCGACGGTCGCCTCGTAAATCGCGAACCGAAAGCTCGCGGCGTCGTCGCCGTGGTGAAACGACTGCTCCGTGACGACTCGAAGCGCGCCCACGTCGGCGTCGAGGCCGGTCTCCTCGGCGACCTCGCGGACCAACGCCTCCCGTCTCGTCTCGCCGGCTTCGACGCCGCCGCCGGGGAGGACCCACTGGCCGTCCTGTCGGACGAGAAGCACCGCACCGTCGCGCTCGCAGAGCGCGCCGACGCCCCAGTCGAGGCCGCCCTCGATGCGCTCGACGGCGCGGGAGAACGCCTCGGCGTCGAGGTCGTGGCGGTTCCGACGCCGGATGACGCCGTCCACGTCGTACGTCCACTCGCCGTCGATGTCGGCGTCTGACGGGGGACTCACGGTTCTCGACCCGATTCAGGGGAGGTCCACGTCGATGCCCTCGGCCTCGGCGGCGGCCTTCACGGTGTTCCAGAGGAGCATCGCGCGGGTCATCGGGCCGACGCCGCCGGGGACGGGCGTGATGGCGCTGGCCTTCTCCTTCGCGGAGTCGAACTCGACGTCGCCGACGAGTTCGTAGCCCTTCTCGTTGTCCGCGTCGACGCGGTTGACACCCACGTCGATGACGACGACGCCCTCGGAGAGCATGTCGCCGGTGACGAGTTCGGGGACGCCCGCGGCCGCGACGACGATGTCGGCCTCGCGGGTCTTCGCGGCGAGGTCGTCGGTGCGCGAGTGGCAGACCGTGACCGTGGCGTTGCCGCCTTCGGCCTTCTGGATGAGCAGGTTCGCCATCGGCTTGCCGACGATGTCCGAGCGGCCGACGACGACCACGTCAGCGCCTTCGGTCTCCACGTCGGCGGCGGCGAGAAGCTTCTGGACGCCGTGGGGCGTACAGGGTTTGAAGCGGGCGTCGCCGGCGACGAGGCGGCCAACGTTCTCGGGGTGGAAGCCGTCCACGTCCTTGGCGGGGTCGATACGGCGGAGGACCGTCCGGTCGTCGACGTGGTCGGGGACGGGCATCTGGACGAGGATACCGTGGACCTCGTCGTCGTCGTTGAGGTCGTCGACGAGCGAGTAGAGTTCGTCGGCGGGCGTCTCGGGGTCGAGTTCGTAGTCGAACGCCTCGATGCCGACCTCCTCGCAGTCGCGCTGCTTCATCGAGACGTACGTTTCGCTGGCGGGGTCGTCGCTCATCAGCACGGTGGCGAGACCCGGCTTCACACCGGCCTCGTCGAGCGCGTCGATGGCGTCGGCCAACCCGTCTCGAATCTCTTCGGCGACGGCGTTGCCGTCGATGATGGTCGTCATTGTCTCAGACAGCGCACCCCGACCATTTCAAGGATTCGGATTCGTGCGTATTCTGGGCTTCAAGGAGGTCAAAATATGCACGAAGATGGCTAAAACAGTCACCCGAACAGCAGGTTCACGGCGGCCACCGCGACGCCCGCGAGCGCCATCCGCAGGCCGGCGACGTACCATCGCTGGTCCGATATCGACCCCATGTACGCGCCGAACGAAAAGAGGATGCCCGTCCCGAGGCTGACCGAGGCGAGCGTCGCCCACGCCATCGACAGCAGCGTGCCAACCGCGAGAAACGGAAGCAGTGGTACGACGATGCCGACCAACGGGCCGAGTCCGCTGGCGGCCGCGTTGATTCCTCGCGCCGCGACCTTGTCGCGTTCGACCGCGGTCCCGCCGAGGTCGGTTAGCATGGCCTCTTCGATGCGGCCCAACTCGGCTCGCTTCTCGGCGCGCTCTATCTCCCAGACGCTCCAGACGCCGGAGGTGGTCAGGCCCACCGCCGCGCCGACGCCGATTTTCACGACCGTCAGCCCCTCCGTGACGCCGGTGAGGTACGTGCCGATGACGAGACCGATGCAGGTCAGCGCCCCGTCGAAGCCGTTCGAGACGAAGTACCGGCGGGAGATGGCGCGGACGCGGTCGTCGCGCAGGAGCGAAGCGAGACGAGCCGACATCACGACGACGACGGGTCCTGCGGCTGGTCCCGGTACGCAACCAGCGTCTCGCCCGCAACCACTTCGTCGACGGAGTGGACCGTCCCGCCGAGGTCGCGAATCCGTCGTTCCACCTCGTCGTCGTCGACGGCCTCGCCCTCCACGACGAGTCTGAGGTTCTGGACCTCGCGGTCGGTTTCGAGGAGGGTCGCGTTCACGCCGGCCACGCCGGCCGCGTCGGCGACCTCGCGGGCGAACTCAACCGTCGACGGCGAGTGGGGTTTCAACACGTCGAGAACGAGCCGACGAATCGGAGCCATGTCGAGTGGCGATACGGCGGCGCGGCTAATAGTGTTACTTGGGAGAGGGGTTTGAGAACCGGGCGAGCGGGACCGTGATAGCCCCGTCTGGACCCTTACTCGTACAGCGGGTTCGCGTCGCAGAGTTCCTGCACGCGCTCGGAGACTTCCGCGAGCACGTCGTCGTCCTCGGGGGCGTCGACGACCTTCACGATGAGTTCGCCGACTTCGCGAATCTCGTCTTCGCCGAAACCGCGGGTGGTGAGCCCGGGCGTGCCGGCGCGGATACCGCTGGGGTTGAACGCCGAGCGCGTCTCGCCGGGGACGGTGTTCGCGTTCAGCACGATACCCGTCGATTCGAGGGCCTCCTCGGCGGTGCCGCCGGTGAGATCGGGATGCGAGTCGCGGAGGTCAACGAGCACGAGATGCGTGTCGGTGCCGCCGGAGACGACGCTGAGACCGTGGTCCTGGAACGTCTCGGCGAGCACCTTCGCGTTGTCGACGACCTGCTGAGCGTACTCCTCGAACTCGGGCTGGAGCGCTTCCTTGAAGCCGACGGCCTTGCCGGCGATGTTGTGCATGAGGGGACCGCCCTGCGCGCCGGGGAACACGGCACTGTCGATGTCGGAGGCGTACTCCTCGTCGCACATGATGATGCCGCCGCGGCCGGCGCGGATGGTCTTGTGGGTCGAGCCGGTGACGAAGTCGGCGACGCCGACCGGCGAGGGGTGGACGCCGGCGGCGACGAGGCCCGTGATGTGGGCGATGTCGGCGAGATGGAGCGCGTCCACGTCGTCGGCGACCTCCTGAATCGTCTCCCACTCGACGGCGCGCGGGTACGCGGAGTAGCCGGAGACGATGATGTCCGGCTCGAACTCCGCGGCCTTCTCCGCGAGCTGGTCGTAGTCGATGTAACCGCTTTCGGCGTCGACTTCGTACTGTTCGACGTCGTAGAGCTTGCCCGTGAAGTTCGCGGGGTGGCCGTGGCTCAAGTGGCCGCCGTGGGTCAGGTCGAGCGAGAGAATCTTGTCGCCGGGTTCGAGCATGGCGAGGTAGACGCCCATGTTGGCCTGCGTGCCGGAGTGGGGCTGGACGTTGACGTGCTCTGCGCCCCAGAGTTCCTTCGCGCGCTCGACGGCGAGGTTCTCCACGTCGTCGGCGTACTCACAGCCAGCGTAGTAGCGCTTGCCGGGATAGCCTTCGGCGTACTTGTTCGTCAGCGCGCTCCCCTGCGCTTCGAGGACCGCTTCGCTGACGTGGTTCTCCGAGGCGATCATCGCGAGCGTGTCGCGCTGGCGTTCGACCTCGCCGTCGAGGGCGTCTGCCACGGCGGGGTCGACGTCGCGGACGTGGCTGTAGTCCATACGTAGTATCGGGTCCAATTACGGCATAAATGTGTCCCATTTGGCTACGCCTGCCGGTGTTGTGTTGCACACCCGTGTATATTCTGTGTTGTGCTATCGTGAACAGATACACG
This sequence comes from Haloferax sp. AB510, assembly GCF_024136985.1. Classification (NCBI taxonomy): domain Archaea; kingdom Methanobacteriati; phylum Methanobacteriota; class Halobacteria; order Halobacteriales; family Haloferacaceae; genus Haloferax; species Haloferax sp. AB510. Next base: position 1,457 of record NZ_JAMYJY010000038.1, on the reverse strand, counting down.
AACGCGCGATACCGAACGTCTCCGACGTGTCCCCGAGCCGAACTGACTGCCGAGGCCGACCACCGTGGGCGACAACTCCCGGACGGACAGGGCTCCCGGTTCGCCCTCGATTTTCCCGCTCATCGGTAGGAGTAAAATTTCTGAAACGAAATGCTCAATTCGCGCGATACAGCGTTGGTACAACTCGATTTCGAATACGTTCTGCCGGTCGTCTTGCGTTAATATTAAATATATTACTGGCGATATTCAAGCTATGGCTATTCGTTCTAATCTACTCGCTGAGGGGGTAGGAGACATCATCGAGTCCGTCCTCTCCTCGTCGGAAGACGAGGTGTTGGTCGCGAACCCGACCGCCGAGGTCATCGAGGGACTCGTCGCCGTGGCGACCGACATCGACGGCGACCTGCCGGAAATCCGTCTCGTCGCCGACGAGAGCGTCCTGAAGGACGTGCTCGACGACTTCATCGTCGCCGCGAACGCCGCGAACCTCGTCGCCGACGGCGTGCTCTCGATGCGGACCGCCGACGACGAAGTCGAGAACACGCTGTTCGTCACGCCGAACTCGGTCGTCGCGCTCGTTGCCGCCGGTGACAAGGTCGCCGGCCTCGTCACCGACGACGAGGCGTTCGTCGAGACGGCGTTCGAGGCCCATCAGGCCCACTGGGCGGATGCACCCGAGTTCAAGCTCCGGACCCCGCCGCTCTCGCGCGTCCGCGAAACGCTCGGTGAGGATATCGGCGAAGAGACGCTCGCCGACTTCGACGCCGTGCTCGCTTCGCTGTCGTCGGCTCGCGGCGACGGCGACGGCCTTGACGAGGTGACTATCTCGCTTCTTGTCGCCGCCCGCAACGAGGTTCTCCTCTACGACATCTCGAAGTGGGGCGAAGACGTGGGTATCGCCAGCAAGGCGACCTTCTCCCGGACGAAAACGAAGCTCGAAGAACTCGGCCTCATCGACACCGAGAAAGTACCCATCGACGTCGGTCGCCCGCGGCTCCGCCTGAAGCTCGGCGCGGACGCACTCGTCGCCGCCAGCGTGGACGAACTGGCCGACGAGGCTCAGAAACTGCTCGACGCGTAACCGACCGCGACCCCCTCGATTTTTCCCGCCGCCGCACCTCGTCGCGCGCATGAACATTGGACTCGTCGGGAGCGGTCCCGCCGCCGAATCGATTCGCGCGGCGTGCGCCGACATCGACGCAACGGTCGCTGAGACGGCCCCCGACTCGCTCGGTTCGTTCGACCTCGGCTTCGTCGTCGCCGCGGCCGGCAGCGACGCCTTCGACGCGGCCGACGACGCCGCTTCGAGATGGCTCGCGGTCGAAGTCGGCGGTATCGGCGGTCACTCCGTGGACGACTTGGACGCGGCCGTGTCAGCGTTCGACCCCGCCAGCGCCGACTTCGCGGACCTCCGGGCGCGCGTCGCGTCCACCACGGAGTCGGAGGGTCGCCCCGGC